>JAEKFU010000033.1 GCA_016522385.1 Pseudomonadota bacterium | reverse complement strand
TCGCTGAGCTTCTCTGACTCCCTGAAACGGAGCGTATTGACAAGATCGGTTTTTGAGACCATGCCGATGACGCTGCCACTCGCGGACTTGACTGGCGCGCCGCTAATCCCTTCCTGGGAGAGAAATTCCTCCAATCCATGAAGAGACATTTCCGGAGGCACGGATTGCACCATGGGTTCCATCACGTCTTTGGCTTGCATCGGGGGCTCACTCGCTTCACATACTATTGCGTATGCACCTTATATATTAAGGATCTCCTGACCGTGCTTTGACTTACGTCAAAGCTTCCGCGGGACGATTAAGGTCATTGCGTCAGTGATCTTCATAGTGCTTGGCCCTTTCCAGAATACGGATATAGTTGGCCCGCTCGTAGGCCGTGGTGTCGGGGACGTTCTGTTGGCTCAGGATGCCGCGGAAGGCGTCGACGGAGCTGAATTGCTTGCGATCCATCCAGGCTTCAAGTTCGTGGGTCATGGTGCGCAGGTGGTCGATGCCGTGTTTATATAACGCGGTGGCCGTCATGACGGCGTCTGCGCCGGCGAGCAGGTACTTGCTGACTTCCCTGCCGCCTTGTACGCCGGTGGTCGCGGCAAGCGATGCGTCGACCCGGCCATAGAGTGCTGCGATCCACAGCAGTGGCAGGCGGATCTCGTTGGGTTCGCTCAATTGCAGATCGCCCGACACGATTAGCCGCTCGATGTCGTAGTCGGGCTGGTAGAGACGGTTGAACAACACCAGTGCTTTGGCGCCGATCTGGGCCATCTCTTTAGCGACATGACCGGTCGCACTCAGATAGGGATTTATCTTCATGGCCACCGGTATATCGACAGCCGACGTCACCTGGTTCACGATTCTGAGATAACGCTGCTCGACTTCGACGCCGGTCATGTCGATGTCTGCCGGGATGAAGAAAATATTTAGCTCGATGCCATCAGCACCGGCGGCCTGCATCTCTGATGCGTAGTTGATCCACCCTTCGGGTGTGACGCCGTTCAGACTGGCAATGATAGGGATGTCGACGCGTTCTTTCGCGTGGCGGATCAGCTCTAGATATTCCACACTGCCCAAGCGATAGGCCTCGACGTCGGGGAAAAAGTTGGAGCCTTCAGCAGAGGTGCTGCTGGTCGACTCGTGCACGTGATCGAGCAGGGATTCCTCCATTCGAATCTGTTCTTCGAATAATGAAAACAACACCACAGCCCCTGCGCCAGCATCCTCCATGCGCGCAATGTTGTCGACCTTTTCCGATAGTGTGCACGCCGACACTACGATCGGTGAACGCAAATTAAGTCCCATGTATCGAGTGCTCAGTTTCTGAGTCATGTCACATCTCGCTTGATGTTGGGCCGTGCAAATTCTGATTACCGGGGCTCCGCGATGTCGGGTGAAACTCCGTTGCGCCCCGCGTAGCCATTTCTTCGTAGTTTTTCCAGCGCAAATCCACGATTTCCTGCGCCAGCTTCATCAGGTGCTCGGCTTCCTGCGGCCTGGTACGTGTGAGTATGCGATATCGCAGCTCGTTATACGCATAGTCTTTGAGCCGGATGCCGGGACGCGGCGAATCGAGCACGAAGGGATTCTGTCCGGCTTCGCGCAGCACCGGGTTGTAGCGCATCAGCGGCCAATACCCGCTGTCCACTGCCAGCTTTTGCTGATGCATGCCTTTTTGCATGTTGATTCCGTGCGCGATGCAGTGGCTGTAGGCCAGCACCAGCGACGGGCCGGGGTAAGCTTCGGCTTCGCGCAACGCGAGCAGCGTCTGCTGCGGATTGGCACCCATAGCGATTCGCGCCACGTAAACATTGCCGTAAGAGATCGCCTGCATCGCGAGGTCTTTTTTGCCAAGGCGTTTGCCGGCCGCGGCGAACTTGGCCGTCGCCGCGGTCGGCGTGGCCTTGGACATTTGTCCGCCGGTGTTCGAATACACTTCGGTATCGAGCACTAGCACATTGACGTCGCGGCCACTGGCCAGTACATGATCGAGACCAGCCGAACCGATGTCGTAGGCCCAGCCGTCACCGCCAACCAGCCAGATACTGCGCCGGACGAGATGATCGACGACCGACAGCAGGCTTTCCGCTGCCGGTGTATCGCATTTCAGTAGTTCGACTTTGAGACGGGCGACGCGCTCGCGTTGGGCCTGGATGTCTGACTCGCGTATCTGCGGTCGGGCGATCAGTGCGTTAACCAGCTCAGAACCGAGCGTCGGTTCCAGTTGCCGTAGCAGGTCGTGTGCTAGCGCGGTGTGCTTGTCGACCGTCACACGCATGCCGAGACCGAATTCCGCATTGTCTTCGAACAGCGAATTGGACCAGGCGGGTCCTCGGCCCTCACGGTTCTTGGTCCACGGTGTCGTCGGCAGATTGCCGCCATAGATCGAGGAACACCCGGTGGCGTTGGCGATGATGGCGCGATCGCCAAACAGTTGTGACACCAGCCTTATATAAGGTGTCTCACCACAGGCGGCACAGGCACCGCTGAACTCAAACAAGGGTTCGAGGAAC
>JAEKFU010000017.1 GCA_016522385.1 Pseudomonadota bacterium | reverse complement strand
ATACTATCGTGGTCGGTTGCCGAAAGCTGATCGTCGGCGACCACGCTGATCTCTGGTTTGAGCGGAGATGTGCCGGCACGCAGTCTGCCAATGGCTGCACCGTGCCAAACGATTGTCGCTCCGTCGCCAACGCTGAAGTCGGGGTCTGGTGCCGCGGTCAGCGACTGTGCGCGGGCCTGCAACTCCTCGGCAACGGCTTTCATTGCAGCTGCCCGCATCGCCTTGCCGGCACTGCCATCGGCGGCGTCGGACTGAAAACATAGACCGGTCATGTGTCCGACGCGTTCACCTTCGACCAGTACGGCACCGTCTTGTTCTACTGAGGACATAATCTCTTCTTTCTGGTGCATTCGTTTCATCAGCACAGCTGTACGACGATCGACAAACCGTTGGGTCAACCGCTCGTGCAGGGCATCTGACAGACTGTCCTCTATCTCACGTGCGCGATCTTGCCAATGCACTGCATCGTCAATCCACTCCGGCCGGTTGGCGATAAAGGTCCAGGTGCGCACATGTGCAATGCGCGTCGACAGAGTGTCGATGTCTCCTTGTGTACGGGCGCAATGCGACAATTGCCGGGCAAACCAGTCCTCGGGAATCTGGCCCGGCGAGGTAGTAATGAACTTGAAAACCCGGCGGATGAGATTGGCATGTTCGGCACCGCTGATATTGCGGTAGTCCGGGATTTGACAGACATCCCACAAGCGCTTGACGTCTGCCGGTGTCGGTGTCAGATCGTGTACTTCGGGATCGCGATTCAAGAATTCCAATGCTTCGATATCTGCTGAAGGTTGGGCCCGCGTCAGACCCTGCTGGCGCGGCGCGGCCGACAGGCTGGACCGCAATTCATCGAGCGATGCAAACGACAGGTTTGGACTGCGCCATTGCATGACCCGGGCCGGTTCGAAGCGATGGTTCTCCAGCCGATCTATCATTTCAGGTTCAAAAGGCTGGGCCTGGCCGGTGACACCGAACGTGCCGTCATTCATATAACGACCGGCGCGTCCGGCAATCTGGGCTAGTTCCGGTGCTGAGAGGTCGCGATACTGAAACCCGTCGAACTTGCGCGCTGCGGCAAACGCGACATGGTCGATGTCCATGTTCAATCCCATGCCGATGGCATCGGTTGCAACGATGTGATCGACATCGCGGTTTTGATAGAGTGCAACCTGTGCGTTGCGCGTGCGTGGGCTCAGTGCACCAAGAACCACTGCCGCGCCGCCACGCTGGCGCCTGATCAGTTCGGCGATGCCGTAGACCGCCTCTGCGGAGAACGCCACTGTGGCAGAGCGTCTCGGCAGGCGCGAAATCTTCTTCTGACCGGCATAAGACAAGACCGACAGACGCGGGCGGCTTTCGTACCGAACGCCGGGGACCAGTCTCTCGATAAGGGCACGCATGGTCTGGGCGCCCAACAGCATGGTTTTGTCGCGACCGCGCCAGTGCAAGATTCGGTCGGTAAAAACATGACCTCGTTCGAAATCAGTGGCCAGCTGAACTTCATCAATGGCCATGAACGATACGTCGACGTCGCTTGGCATGGCTTCGACCGTGCACACCCAATAGCGCGTGTCGACTGGTACGATCTTTTCTTCGCCAGTGATCAACGCCACGGCGTTTGGGCCGACGATTGCCGTTGCACGATCGTAGATTTCGCGAGCGAGCAGGCGCAACGGCAAGCCGATCATTCCCGAACGAGCAGCGAGCATTTGCTCTACAGCAAGATGGGTCTTGCCGGTGTTAGTTGGCCCGAGGACCGCGGTAATCTTTGCAGCTGAGGACATAGGACCTTTCTTGTTTCTGATTTACTGCCGTCGGTCAGCATGTAGCGCACCGCCCTCATCGCCTCAATCGTAACCGATCACAAGTTAGGAGCTGGTATAAGTGATTGCTGTGTCAATTTCGAACATTTGCAGCAACTCTGTTACAGCAGGTCGGTATCAGTTCCAGACATCAGGTTAATGTTTGGAACATAAAAAGAACAAAAAATGATCGAATCGCTGACTCGTTAATGATTCCGGTTTTGTTCGTATTGGTGATCGTCGCCGTTCTGCGAAAATTTGCAAACGCCTCAGCTACGTTGTTAACGATTTTCAGCAAAGATATCTATAAATCAAGGCATTAGCGTTAACCAATTCGGTCGTTTGTTAACAATTCGTTGATATGATCAGGCTCTGTGTAGGTCGCAAAACTTCATTGTTGGAAGGCAATGCGAACGGAACATGACCGAATCAGCGATCTGAAGATCTTCCTCTCGTGTTCTCTCCCAATGGTAGTGTGATGACTGCCAAGTCCATCAATATGTTGAACTTGCAGGCGTGCGATCAATGCGCCGTGCGATTCCGTGGATTAACGATTATATCGGGCTTGGCCGTCGTTGTTGCAGGCATAAGAGTTTAATGAGGCCGAACTTCGACGTGCCAACTTACCCCTCGGGGGTGCGAATTGGCTGCTGCACTTGACGGACAACCTCACGCTCGCTTATAGCACCAACCGAACTCGATAACGTTCCGTCTCGCATGTACGGGCGATTATCCGGATCTTTGACAAATCGGACACCTTTGGAGCTAAATGATGGCCCGTCGTTGCGAATTGACCGGCAAGGATGTGCTGGCTGGAAATAATGTCAGTCATGCCAACAACAAGAACCGACGCCGGTTCCTGCCAAACCTTTGCCATGTGCACCTGATGAGTGAAGCTATGGGGCAATCCTATCGCTTCCGGGTCAGCGCCCGCGCGTTGAAAACTGTCGAAAGCAAGGGAGGATTGGATGCCTTCCTGCGGCAAGCCAGAGATTCCGGCCTTTCGCTTAAAGCCAAGCGGTTGAAACGGCAGATCACAAAGCGGCTGGAAGCAGTTTCGGCTGCCTAAACCGGTTGTTGCTAAGTCGGAATTGCAAGAAGACCCTTGTTGCCCATATCGAACGGTGCGAGCCGCTTGTGGCGCTCAAAGCGGACCAGCACCAGTCCGTGGATGCCTCTTGCATCTAAGGCAGACGGTACTTTTGCATCGGCAGACACCATCGACTTCTCCGGCTTGGCCTTGCCAGTCAGCATGCGTGAGATTGTAGCTGTCGATATATGTCTCAGGTTGCAGCCGGTGTAGTCCAACTGTGCGCTCAGCC
>JAEKFU010000535.1 GCA_016522385.1 Pseudomonadota bacterium | reverse complement strand
GTCGACGAGCAGCACATCATCGTCGCCAACGACAACAACCTGCCGTTCTCCTCCGGGCGGACGATCGGCGAGAACGACGCCAACGAGTTCATCCTGCTCGAGGTGCCGGAGCTTCTGAGCGCGCGCTAGGACCTGACGTTAGCCAGGCGGCCCCGGTCGTCCGGCACGCTGCTCTCCATATCCGGCCAGGGCAGGAGGCTTGGTCACCAACGGAACGAATCTCAGCTCGGGGTCATTCAGAGACGATCGGGCGGCTCCGGTAGGGTCCGCTGCTCACCGGTAAGCGGGAACGGGCGTTCCTTCAGCTCGGTGCCAGAGCACTAAATCGCTTCGCGCTATCTGGATTTTCAGCTCGGGCTGAGCGTCCTTTTTCCACTGCACTCTCGTACTGAAGGCTTTTGTCGACTTCCCGACGATTGGGGTGTGCACCTCAATCAGGGAGTCGTTGTGATGAAGGAAAGGATCAGTTCTCTTCGCCGCCGCATGATCGAAGACATGAACGCCCGTCGGCTGTCTGCCGGCACGCAAAAGGCCCATATACGCAGTTGCAAGCGGTTCGCTGCGTTTCTTGGGCGCTCACCCGAGACGGCCTCGCGCGACGACATCCGACGGTTTCAACATCACCTTGCCGACGATGCGGTGAGCCTTGGCACCCGCAATGTCGTGATGACCGGGGTCAAGTTCCTATTTCGAGTGACACTCCGGCGTCTCGATCTGGCGGAAGAGATCTATTATCTGAGCGAGCCGCAGCGGGTGCCTGTGATCCTGAGCGTCAACGAGGTCAAGCGTTTGCTTGCCGTCGCACAGCCGCTCAAGGCCAGGGTGATGCTGAGCATCGCCTACGGCACGGGCATGCGTGCGGGCGAGGTATGCCGGCTGAAGGTCGGCGACATCGACGGCGACCAAATGATCATCAGGGTCGTTCAGGGCAAGGGCAAGAAGGACCGCCAGGTCAAGCTGCCGAAGGATCTGCTCGGTCTGCTCCGAGCCTGGTGGTCAGTTCGCTCCAAGCGTCTCGATGCCGGCACGCCGCTTCAGGAACGCTGGCTGTTTCCGGGCGGCAAGGACGAGGGACCGACCTCGCCTCGGCAGCTCAACCGTCTGTTCCGTGAGACCGTGAGGATGGCCGGCATCACCAAGCGGGTGACCCTGCATTCCCTACGCCATAGCTTCGCCACGCACCTCCTGGAGAGCGGTGTCGACATCCGTATCATCCAGGCCATGCTCGGCCATAGCAAACTCGATGTGACCGCCCGCTACACACAGGTTGCCACCAAGATGATCGCCAAGGTCGAGAGCCCACTTGATCTTCTGGTGCCGGAGCCGAGAAAGGGAGCTAAAGGCAAAACGCTGGAACCGGCGTAACGCACTCGTTCCATGTGCCGTCCAAGGCTGGAGGTCGCGGACATCTTCCGCGACCACGGCGCTGCCTGGCGTGCTGCCAATGCCGGCCATGTCAGCCTCGGCCAGCTCAAGGTGATGAATGCCATCGAGCGTTGCCGCACCGCAGCACTCGGCGGCCATGTCGCGGCTTGTGAAGACTGCGATCATCGCGTGATCGCCTATAACTCCTGTCGGGATAGGCATTGCCCGAAGTGTCAGGGGGCAGCTGCCCGAACATGGCTCGCCGAACGCGAGACCGAGCTCTTGCCAATCGGCTATTTTCACCTGGTCTTCACTCTGCCGAAACCGATCGCCGACATCGCGTATCAGAACAAGCGGGTGATCTACGATCTGCTGTTCAAAGCCAGCGCCGAGGCCATGCTCGCCATCGCCGCCGACAAAAAACATCTCGACGCCCGGATCGGCTTCACTTCGGTTCTCCATTCCTGGGGGTCGGCGATGATGCACCATCCTCATGTGCATATGATCGTGCCCGGCGGCGGCATCTCGATGGATGGATCCAGATGGGTTTCTTGCCGGCCCAACTTCTTCTTGCCGGTGCGCGTCCTCTCACGTCTGTTTCGAGGGCTGATCCTCAAAGGCCTCAAACAGGCCCATGCCGACGATCATCTCCAGTTCTTCAACGATCACCGGACCCTCGCCGACAGGGGTGCCTTCAACGCCTATCTCAAGCCCCTCTACAGGGCCGACTTTGCCGTCCATGCCAAGGAACCGTTTGCCGGACCGAAGGCGGTGCTCGCCTATCTCTCCCGCTACACCCACAGGGTTGCCATCGCCAACCGACGGCTGATCAGCGTCGACGACAAAACCGTCACCTTCACCTGGAAGGATTATCGAGCCGAAGGTGTCGAGCGCTACAAGGTCATGACCCTCGATATCCATGAGTTCATCCGGCGCTTTTTGATCCACGTCTTTCCCAAACGATTCCACCGCATCCGCCATTACGGCTTGCTCGCCAATGGCAACCGTGCCGAAAATGTCGCTCTGGCCCGACGTCTCCTGGCCGAGCACAACCCTGACCTTCGTCCAGACCCCGAGATGGCCAAGGCGGCCGATGAGCCGGAGACAACCGAACGCGCCTGTCCCGCCTGTGGCGGCCGCATGATCGTCATCGAGACCTTTCAACCTGGTGCTGAGCCGTCGGCACATCACCAGCGGGGGCCGCCCGAGCCTTGGCGCGCGCCATCATGAGCAACGCGATGCCATCATATCGCCGTCGTGACCCCGAAGATCGCCGGGCAACACGCGGCTATGGCCAATCTCATGCCCAAAGCGCCCGTCACGGTATAAAGCGGCGGCGATCAGCCTGGAATAAGCGCCATCGCACCCATCCAAGGCCGCCTGCACCTCATGCAACGACCGCCATCCCGGCGTCAAATCCGCGACAAGCAACGACGCCGGTCAACACCGCTGGCATCAAATCCCCATAGGTCTCGGCAAGCTGCCCCGCAGCTCGACCCCGCGATTTCCTGCACTGGCGCTTGTCCGACGCCGACCGTCGAGAATGCTGACCCGGACCCGCTGCACCGGCGTCCGACTAACCTACACAGATCCGGACTCAGGCCAATTCGTCAAGCAAAGACTTTGCCTCCTTTAGGT
>JAEKFU010000534.1 GCA_016522385.1 Pseudomonadota bacterium | reverse complement strand
GCCCAGAGCCATGGTGATTGCCGCACCGATGCCTTTCGACGCCCCAGTCACCAGAATTGTTTTGCCGTCGAGTTCACCTGCCATTTCTGATCCCGCCCTGCGAATTTCCGCCGTGTGATGTCCCTTGCTATATCATTCTACAAGGCGGTTGTGTTGGTTAAGTGCCTGGAAATCTGGGAGGACATGTCATGGAGTTCGACAAAAAGCGGGTGGTCGTGACCGGCGGTGCCGGAGGGCTCGGCCGGCCGCTGTGCCTGGCCTTCGCGCGCGACGGTGCAAACATTGCAATCATTGGCCGCAACGCAGCGGCGGGCAGTGAAGTCATCGAGTCTATCCGCACCTGCAAACGCGACGGGTACTTCATTCACTCGGATTTCAGCGCACCTGACGATGCGGCCCGGGCGGTCAGCGAGGCGGCAAATCGTCTCGGGGGCCTCGACGTGCTTGTTAACAATGCCGCACTGGCGCTGCGTCGCGGTCTTCACGATGCCACCGTCGATGACTGGACAGCCATGCTGAATGTCAATGTCATTGCACCCTATTTCGCAGCTCGTGCTGCGGCGCACGCCTTCACTGACCGTGGTGGTGTCATCGTCAACATTTCATCTGAAATGGGACGCCTTGCCAGTGGCCAGTCGATGCTCTATGCCGTCACTAAGGCAGCTTTGCTACACCTCAACGCCTGCCTGTCTGTTGCCCTGGCGCCTGCCGGCATTCGCGTTGTCGCGCTTGCGCCCGGACCCTTTCGCACACCGATGCTGGAAAGCTCAATCCAACAGTCCGGCGCAAGCCTTGAGGAAGGCCTCGAATCCTATGCTGCTCGCATTCCGATCGGCCGGCTGGCTGAAACCCAGGAGGTGACAGACGCGGTGCTATTCGCCGCCTCGGACCGCGCCGGATTCATGACCGGGGCAGTGCTCAATCTCGATGGCGGCACCACGGTTCCACGCGTTTAGACCAGACCTGCATCAACCGGGACCAGTTGGCCGGTAATGCCATTGGCAAGATCGCTGGCCAGAAACACACACGCCGCAGCCACATCGCTCTCGCTCGCCATGCGACCAAGGGCTGCCGCGTCAGCCATCTCCTGCAAAGCCTGATCGACCGGCAGGTCGCCTTGTCTGGCACGCGCTTCGACCCGGCCGACCAGCGCTTCGGTGGCCACCGGCCCCGGCGCAAGGGCATTTACACGAATACCATACCTGCCGAGATCGAGTGCCGCCGAACGGACGAGGCCCAGCACTGCATGTTTGCTTGCCGCATAGGCTGCCTGCTGCGGATGACCACGCCACGAATTGAGCGACCCCATTGCAATGATCGATCCACCGGCCCCTTTCATATGTAGCGCCGCCAGCTTAAGCGTGTGGGCGACCCCTTCGACATTCACTGCAAAGGTTGCACGCCAGTCCTCCATATCAAGCGCTTCGGTGCTTCGCCACGGCGGCACGATACCGGCATTTGCCACCACGATATCGATACCGCCATGATCCTGACACGTTGCCTCAAGTGCAACGCCAACCTCCGCTTCATGCGTGACGTCACCCTGGTGATGACGCCAGCCTTGCGGCAAGACTCCGGCATGTTCATTCGGCGCAACATCGAACGCCGTGCCGCACGCGCCTGCGCGCGCAAGTTCATCAACGATAACCCGGCCCAGCCCGTTGGCGGCGCCGGTGACAAAGGCCACTTTGCCTTTGACAAGTGCGGATTCCATGTCGGCATGCCTCTTTGTTCACACCTTAGCCGGTGCCAGCCTGCAGACCTTGACATTAAACCACCTGCACTGGAAGCTCGGCTTCTTTTCTGCGAGCAGCCATCATGCACAACGATCCCCAAAAGCCCACCGTAGCAGTAATCGGTGCCGGCAGTATCGGCGCCGGCTGGGCCATCGTGTTTGCCCAGACCGGCCACGATGTACGCCTCTTCGATGCCGCACCACAGAGGCTGGCGGATGCGCGCGACGAGATCGCGGCCCGGCTTCGCGATCTCCAAGAGTTTGGCATTATGGACGATGCCGGCGATGTCGCGATGTCGCGAATTTTGTTTTGCGGCGAATTTGACGAAGTCGTTGACGGCGCTGATCATGTCCAAGAGTGCATTCCCGAGGATCTGATGACAAAAAAGCAGATCTTCGCCGACCTGGACATGATTACCGCCACGGACACGGTACTGGCAAGTTCATCATCCTTCATCCCGGCGTCTGCGTTTGCCGCTGATCTGCCGGGCCGCAATCGTATCCTGGTCGTACATCCCGCAAACCCGCCATTTCTATTGCGGGTGGCAGAAGTTGTGCCGGCGCCGTCCACGGACGAGAGTGTCGTGGCCCGTACCGAGCAGCTGCTCAAAGGGGCAAATATGGCCGGCGTAAGACTTGGTGGCGAGATTGAAGGTTTTGCATACAACCGGCTGCAGGGAGCTTTGCTCCGCGAGGCCTACTGCCTGGTGCGCGACGGCTTCCTGTCGGTCGCTGACATTGATCGTCTGGTGCGCGACGGGTTGGGCTTTCGCTGGTCCGTTATCGGTCCGTTTGAAACATCCGATCTCAATACCCGCGGCGGGATCGAGGCACATGCGGCACGTATGGGCCCGTACTATGCCCGTATGGGCCGGGAGCGCGGCCAGGATGACCCATGGACGGAGGATCTGGTCGCCAGGATCGCCGACGCACGGCGGAAACTTCTGCCGCCTGCCCGGTGGCAACATCGTTGTGCCGAGCGTGATCGTGCGCTGATGGCATTGATGCGCGCCCGCCGCAATGACCCAGCACTTTCGATCTGCCGGGATGAAGAATGAGGAGCGTGAAACCTGACTGACCTCGAATCCGCTGCCACAAACAGTCTGCGCGCCACAAACGCGCAACTGGGTGACAACACTGATTGTATTGAGATTAACTTTGAAGGAGTTGTGCTTAGGGCACGCCGTGGTGAGAGTCTTTTGGCTGCGTTGACCGCTTCCTGCGTATTCCACCTGAGAACCACCCAAAGCGGTGAACCCCGGGGGCCTTTCTGTGGAATGGGCGTGTGCCAGGAGTGCCTGGTCGAAATTGACGGGTCGCCAGCCCGACGCGCCTGTTTAACGCCTGTCGATCGGCCGGTTAGCGTGCGGCGCCAGACAAGCCATGTCAGCATCTGCAGCGAGACGCCTCCTGCCACTGAAACACCTCTCACACCGCAAATCGCCGTGATCGGAGGTGGCCCTGGTGGCATGTGCGCAGCGCTCAGCGCGGCTTCAGCGGGCGCAGATGTCCTTCTCATTGACGAGCGCCCGCAACTTGGCGGCCAATTCTACAAGCAGCCCCTGGCGACGCGGGACCTGGATCTTTCGGATCACGATGACCGCCAGTTTCGCGACGGACGTCATCTTATCGAAGCGGTCGAACATTCTGGCATCAAGGCCCTGCGCGGCTATCAGGTCGCTGGCGTCTTTGAACCGCGCGATCTGGTGGTGACCGCTGAAGGACGAACACAGCTGATCAGGCCGCAACTGCTGATCGTAGCAACCGGAGCATATGAACTCGGCCTGCCATTCCCTGGTTGGACATTGCCGGGCGTGATAACGACCGGCGCTGCACAAACCCTGTTACGCAGCTATCGTGTACTTGCCGGACGCCGCATCCTGATCGCCGGTAACGGTCCTCTCAATTTCCAGGTCGCCTCAGAACTGGCCATTGCCGGCGCCGAGATTGTCGCAGTTGTTGAGGCCGCCAGACGACCTTCGCTGTCCGCCGTCGGCGTTATAACCAGAATGATGGCAACAGCACCTGATCTGACCATCAGGGGTGCTGGCTATATTGCCGCTTTGTCGCGCCAAGGATCACCGATAATCTATGCCCACCGAATTTCCAAGGTGACTGCCATCGGCAACAGCGATAGTCGCAGGCTTGACGTAACGTTGCAGGCCCTACCTGACCAGCAACCATATGACAGTGAGTTTGACGTCGACACGGTCTGCCTCGGCTATGGCTTTGGCCCGTCGAACGAACTGTTACGCACATTGGGCTGCCGACAGATTGCGGACCCTAACAGCGGTGCCCTCATCGCCGAGCGGGACAAGAACTGCCGCACCAGCCGCGACGACGTCTTCGCCATTGGTGATTGCGCCCGGATGGGCGGTGCACGCATCGCTGAGGCAGAAGGCATTGTTGCCGGTTCCAAGGCCTCCCAGGCCCTTGGACTGTCCCTGCCCGCCGCTCAATCCAGAAAAGTCGCGCGTGCCCGATCACTGCTGTGGCGCCATCGGCGATTCCAGCGTGCGCTGTGGAGACTCTTTCAACCTGCCGCCAACGTATTTGGAGACATTGAGAACAACGCCCTCATCTGCCGGTGCGAAGAACTGACCTTTGGCGAAGTCAAACAGGTCCTTGAAGCTGGCAATGAAATGTCGATGGGAAACCTGAAACGCGTCACACGTGTCGGCATGGGACGTTGTCAGGGACGTTATTGCGGACCTTTGATCGCCCGAATGATCGCGTCACGAGAACCTCACACGATCTCGGAGTCTAATTTGTGGGCACCGCGACCACCAGCAAAACCGGTCCGCATTGCCGACCTTGCGCAATTGAATCTGCCAGGTGACCGGTAATGCCAAAGTTGGCGAGCCTCGGCGATTCCCAGCATGCTGAGCGCCGCATATTCCCGGTCAAACAGCAGCACACTCGCCCAAACTATCCCGTTCAATACACCGACAATCTGCAGGACTGTTTGCGGGCCACTTGACAATGTGACCGGCGATGCTCTGGTGACCTCTTACTAGCTCTCATATCCCTTCGCGTTCCCAATCGATCGGGGGGGTCTACTTGATCCCTACGACTGCACAAAATCAGAAAATCGAGATTTGCAATGCCAACGACTACCCCTCGCGTTGGTCCCTCCACATAACGGTCTTCACAGGGCGAATCATGTGCCGACACAACAATTCTTGACCACGATGGGGCCTGGTGGATGTTTACCAATTTCTCTAACGACGGCTTCAATGATCATTGTAGCGAGTTATATGTCTATAAGGTCGATTCGCTCCTGCTCAACGTAATGGAACCCCATGCATTTAATCCGACAATCACAGATGCGCGCACAGCGAGAAACGCCAGACGCATTACGTCAAGAGACGGCAAGATGACTAGGCTCAGGACTCATTAATTGCACCAGAACAGGATGATTGCGGCGATTGTGATCGCTGCGAGGAAGAGGTCTGCGCATCGGTCATATCGGGTTGCGATGCGTCGCCAATCTTTGAGGCGATTGAAGGTGTTTTCGACCTTATGGCGCTGCGTGTATAGGATGGCATCGAATTCGACGGGCGCCTTGCGGCTCGGTATGGGTGGAATGCACGGTGTGATCTGCCGTGCCGCCAGGGCTTGCCGCCATTCATCGCTGTCATAGCCCATGTCTGCGATCAGGGTGCTGGCTTGCGGCAGAGCGGGGTAGACAATTTTTGCGCCAACATGATCGGAAACCTGGCCGGCTGTCAGCGCCAGTATGAGTGGCTTGCCCGCTGCATTGATGACCGCGTGCAGCTTGGAGTTTAACCCACCTTTCGTACGGCCAATGTGGCGCGGAACATCCCCTTTTTTGCCAGACTGCAGGCTGTCCGGTGCGCCTTGATGTGGGTGCTGTCGATCTGGATGGTGTCCGGCTCGCCGTCCTTGCCGGCCAGATTGCTGAAGATCTTGTCGAAAACGCCCATCCGGCTCCAGCGCACAAACCGATTGTACAGCGTCTTGTGGGGTCCGTATTCGGCCGGCGCATCGCACCAGCGAAGCCCGTTGCGGATGACGTGGATAATCCCCGAGATCACCCGGCGATCATCAGTTCGCGGAACCCCGTGGGCGAGCGGAAAATACGGGCGCATCCGGTTAAACTGGCGATCCGACAACCAATACAAATCAGACATGGCAAACCTCCCTGGTTTACTGTCTTGAATCTGATTTGCCCGATCTTGAAAACCCGTTAATTAATAGGTCCTGAGCCTAGACTAGTGCACAACATTGCGGATCAATTTGAGTATGGGTTTTCGTTTATGAAAATAGAACACCTGAGCCTTCGAGAGTATAGCGAAAAACGCCTGTACTCGTGCAAACCGGGCCTCGCGCGTGGCATCATCGCGACGCATCATATGCACCACCTGGAAGGCTACCATATCTTCGACGGCCTGCGGTGCTTCGGGTAGGGCGCGGCCAATGCGGAGTTTGATACTGTTTTTTGAATTTCGATCAGGACTTATCCGCGCCGACCAGTTTGGTCTTCTGGAACGTAACCTCGCATTGTTTTGCAGGCTCATCGAAACTGGTTACTGCGATAAAGTGTACTGCTTTACCTACAATCCCGACGATCGCCGCTTCCTAGCTGAATGTTGGGCAGACGGCCGCTTGCCAGAAGAAGTCGATGTATTGACCCCACCGCGATGGCTGGCAGGACGGATCGGATCGATCATTTATTCACTATTTGGTCCTCTTATTCACAAGGGAGTCTTTTCCGACGTAACCGTATTGCATACCTTTCAGGTAAGCGGCTCTTGGGCCGGCTTGATTGGCAAAATTTGCTTTCGGAGACCCCTATTGTTCCGATGTGGTTACCCACTTTCAGTTCGATTCAAACAGGAAGGCAAACCGATCAACTACAGCCTTGCACGCCTCGTCGAACGTGCAATGGTACGGTTCAGCGATCATGTTGGGGTCACATCCCAGACCATGAAAGCCTATTACACGGCCTCTGGCACAACTCAGAAAGTGACGGTGATACCGAATTACGTCGATCTGGCGGCCTTTGCGCAAATCCCCTCTTACGACAAGAACCGGCCACTACTGTTTGTAGGCAGGCTGGCGGAAGTGAAGAATATTGCCAATTTGATTATTGCGTGCGGGCAGCTTGGCCACCCGCTTCATATTTTTGGTGACGGACCGCTCAAAGCCGAATTGCAGGGACTCGTAATCAAGATTGGTGCCGATGTCACATTTAAAGGCGTTGTTCCCAATACCGAGTTGGCGAAGTTGCACAAGAACTACTCAATTTACATTACGTGTTCAGTTCGCGAGGGTATGCCAAAATCGGTCGTCGAAGCGATGGGCTCGGGTCTTATTGTGGTTGGAACCAGAACTGATGGCGTGCTGGAGCTGGTCGAGGATGGGGTAACCGGCCATCTGATCGACGGATATGATGCTGATGCAATTCAAAGCGGACTTGCATCGGCTTTGCAGAACTTTTCGCCAGAAGTCGGGCGCGCGGCATGCCGCTATGTTAGCCAACATTATTCACTTGAACATGCGACCGAGGTCACTGCGTCCATTCTGACAAGAATGGAATCCACGTGAAGCCAATCGATCTGGTCAGATCGGCTAGTCCCCTAGCGGTCTTTTTGCTAGCCGCTCAGCTACGACGTAAAGCTCAGCTCAATACTTGAAAAATATTGCCTCAGTGCTGGGATTGGCCGGTCCCACGAATTTTGGCCGACAGCAATTTGCCCACTTCCTGAAACATCCGCCGCAGATTGCCAACGACATATGGGAGGTCGGATAGAACGGGAAAGTCACTGACAATTACCGGGGGCATCAGCGATTCCATCCATTGCCCGGTCGTCAGTAGGCCCTCCGCACGATACGCTCTATAGGCGCGGACATCACGCAGCAAGTTCGTCCACCTCTGCTCAAAACTAGCTGGTCGGCACGGATCAACGGATTGTCCAAAAGCTGAAAGCACAGCCTGTTCCGCAATATCCACTCCCTGGGGCACGCCGATTTCATCCCACAGCCCATAACGCGGATTGACCTCGATTAGTTTGCCTATTCCATCTCTGGGATCAAGTTTGAGCTCGACACCGCAAATTCCCCTGTAACCTATCTTGGATAGGAACTCTTCACAGTTCTTCTCCATATCGGGGCGATCCGCCAACTTGACATATGTGGCCGATCCCATATGGGTCGGATAGATACGCGCTTTCTGTCCAACTAGTCTGCCCCGCACACGGCTATCGCTATCGACATATCCGGCCCAATAGTGGAGGTTCGCATCGGGCCCGGGTATGATTTCCTGAGCCATCAGCTTGTCAGTTATGGTTCGTACCCGCTCGTAGACTGACATTAGCTCTTGCTCGCTCGATGCCGTGATGGCCTTGACAACGCCGAGCCTTGACCGCGCCTCCTCACTTCGCCAATCGACCGAAAACTCCGGTTTGATGAGGATCGGCGCTCGTACCTCATCCCAGAATTGCCTGAGGTGGTCGTTGTTCTCGATGTAAATCGTCGCTGGTGACGGAAAACAATGCTTCTTGGCAAGCTCAAACGTCGATCGTTTTGATGTTAGCCTTGTGCGAAGGCCGGAGCCAAATC
>JAEKFU010000683.1 GCA_016522385.1 Pseudomonadota bacterium | reverse complement strand
GGCCATTACGGCTCGAGCTCGGTATCCCAATAGAGATAGTCCTGCCAGCTTTCATGCAGGTAGTTCGGAGGGAACAGCCGACCGTTCTTGTGCAGCTGGTAGACGGTCGGCCGCACGGGCTTTTGGGCTGGCCACATACCGGACTTCTTAGGCAGCTGACCGCCCTTCTTCAGATTGCACGGTGAGCAGGCGGTGACGACATTTTCCCAAGTCGTCTGGCCGCCGCGTGACCGCGGAACCAGATGATCGAAGGTGAGGTCGTTGTTGTTGCCACAATACTGGCATTCAAACCGGTCGCGCAGGAACACATTAAAGCGGGTAAAGGCGGGGTACACGGCCGGCTTTATGTAAGTCTTCAGCGACACAACGCTGGGCAACCGGACTGCAAGGCTCGGGCTGTGCACCTCGGTTTCGTATTCCGAGACGATATTGACCCGCTCCAGGAAGACCGCTTTGATGGCGTCCTGCCAGGACCACAGCGACAGCGGATAATAGCTCAGCGGCCGGAAATCAGCATTGAGAACCAGCGCCGGGCAACTGTCGGGATGCGAATGTGCGGTGGTGTTCAACACCGTGCCAGTGCTCCATTCGTTCAAACAACAAACGGTACCGTGTTCGAATCGGTACCGGATCAGCTCAGCAATTATACAGGTTGAGTGACAGTATTGTAAAATGAGGCCCAGGTGTGACGGTGGACAATAACTGGTTAATGCACCTGCGGTAACGGCTACTTCAAATGCCGGTAATAAGCCCATAGCAGTCGGGCGGCGATGGCGCGTAATGGCTGCCAGTCACTTGCTAGTTCGATCATTTGCTCCCGCTTAGGGCGCTCGGACAGATTGAACACATGCTGTGCGGCGGTTTGCAAGGCAATGTCGCCGGCGGGCCAGGCATCGGGGCGGCCGAGACAGGCCAGAAGGTAGATCTGTGCGGTCCAATCGCCGATGCCTTTGATCTGCGTGAGGTTTGCCGCAGCGGTCATGTCATCGAGTTGATGCAACGTGTTGAGTTTGAGGGTGCCGTCTGCCACAGCGATTGATAGCGCGCGCATCGCGTTCAACTTGGGCCCCGAAAGGCCACAATCTCGATAGGCTTGCTCGGTGGCAATAGCCATCTCGGCGGGATTAAAGGGATGAAAGGTGGCGTCCACGCGGCGCCAGATTGCGGCGGCGGCGCTTAGCGAGATCATCTGTTCGGTGATCATGTAGAGCAGGGCGGGGAAGCCATCCGGTTGCCGTCGCAGGGGCGGCAGGCCGGTGATGCGGTAGACTTCCGCCAGCCGATGATCGCGGGCGGTGAGCTGTTCGACGCCCGCTTCGACGTCTGCGAGTGTTTCGATCTGCTGCACTTTAGGATGACACTTGAGTTTGACGTTGCCAGCGCCGGTGACTATAGCCCTTGGGCTCCGCTTCAGCCAATCGCATGTGATCTTGCATGACCAGACGGCCCATCCTGCGCTTTGCCCCCAGCCCGAACGGCCGGCTGCACTTGGGACATGCCTATTCGGCGCTATTCACGGCGGCCAAAGCTCGGGAATTGGACGGACGCATGTTCCTGAGGATCGAAGATATTGATTGGCTGCGATGCAAACCGGAACATACCGACGGGATCCTTGAAGACCTGGCCTGGCTCGGTCTTGACTGGGAGCAACCGGTGCGGCGTCAGAGCGAGCATATGGCGTCCTATACGACGGCGCTCGACCGGCTCGACAAGTTGCGCCTGCTCTACCCGTGCTTTTGTACTCGCAAGCAACTAGCCGAACGGGCCGGCAAACGCGATCCCGATGGTGCAATTCTTTACCCCGGTACCTGCCGACTGCTGACCGCGCCGGAACGTATGCGCCGAATGACGGCGGGCGAGCCTTATGCGCTGCGTCTCGACATGCGCAAAGCGATGGTGGCGGCCGGCGACCGGATCAGGTTCACAGAACTCGGTGAGGGACCCGCTGGGGAGACGGGCCGGTTGTCGATTGAACCGCAGCGCTGGGCTGACGTGGTGCTGGCGCGCAAGGACATCGGAACCAGTTATCATATTGCCGTGGTTGTCGATGATGCGGTCCAGGGCATCACTCATGTGACCCGTGGCCAGGACCTATTTTATGCAACTGACATTCATCGGCTCCTGCAAATGCTGCTAGAACTTCCGGCGCCGGTCTACTGCCATCATCGGCTGATTGGTGACGAGACCGGGCGGAAGTTATCAAAGAGCGCAGCGGACCTGTCGCTCAAATCACTGCGCGAGGCTGGGGTGTCGCCTGAGGATGTCCGCAGGGAGTTGGGCTTTTGAACAACCAGTGGCGATGCTTTTCCCACCGGCGTGAAAAGCTCTAAGCCTCAGCGATATCCTCGTTCCAAAGTTCCGGCTCTTCCTCGATGAACCGGCGCATCAGGGCGATGCAATCGGGGTCATCGGCGACAATCACTTCGACACCCCGCTCGCGCAGAAAAACCTCATTGCCGCCGAAGGTGGTGTTCTCGGCGATGACCACACGCGGGATGCCGAACTGAATGATGGTGCCGGAGCACATCATGCACGGGCTGAGCGAAGTATAAAGAGTCATGTTGCGGTAGGATTTCTGCCGCCCGGCCTTGCGCAAGCAATCCATCTCGCCATGAGCAATCGGATC
>JAEKFU010000669.1 GCA_016522385.1 Pseudomonadota bacterium | reverse complement strand
GGCTCGCATGATGTGGTCACACTGTCGACTATCGCGCGGTGGTTTCAGCGACGTCGTGGGATCATGACTGGTGTAGTGAAAGTGGGAACCGCTGCGGGTCAGATTGCCGTTCCGCCCGCGGCGGCGTTTCTTATTGCGATCTACGACTGGCGGCTCGCGCTGATCATCTTAGGCGTTACCGCCATCGCATTCTTATTAGTTGCAGCCTCGCTGATGAAGAGTCCGTCGCCGAACTCAGAAGCAGCCAACGCAATTGATGCAGGTGGTTACAGTTTTCAAGAGGCGCGTCGCACCCGCAGCTTGTGGATGATCTGCGCCATTCAGCTTTCATGCTTTTCAACACTGACGACGATCCCCCTGCATATTGTGGTTCACGGTATGGATCTCGGCATGACCCCTGCCCTGGCCGCCATCCTGTTGTCTGTACTGGGCGCGGCCAGCGTGCTGGGGCGCGTGTCCGTCGGCGCCGTCTTCGATCAGATCGGCGGCAAGCGTGCCTTGATTCTCTGCTTTGTTCCGCTTATCGCCAGCCTCCTGGCGTTTGTTTTGATTTCCACGCCATCGGTGCTGTTTGCCGCCGTTGCTGTCTATGGCGTTGCCCATGGTGGTTTTTTCACGGTCATTTCTCCCACTGTTGCAGAGTATTTTGGATTGCGTGCACATGGTGCGATTTTTGGACTCGTACTTCTATCCGGCACCGTCGGCGGCGCCGCCGGTCCGATTTTGGCCGGACGTATCTTCGATCTGACGAGCAGCTACGCCCCAGCGTTTACAACCCTGGCTGTGCTGGCGACATTGGGACTTGCGGTTGTCGTTAGACTACCCTCGCCAAATCCAGGCACAGATCGCTGAAACAGCCAAAGAACGGCAAGCGTACGCGCCCAGATCCTCCAATTCGGCTCCAGGGATTCGACGGTGTTTGGTGCACGTGGTAGTATCTACAGGCAACTGTGATATTGGGCAGTACATCTGAAATGGCCAGATTCAGTCTGGCTGTAATCGTCGATTACAGTTCAATGTTGCCGTCGAGTTATTGCTCCAGATCGCAGTGATACATGCAAGTATTGGGATGGCGAAAACCCCGTTTCGTGTCCGGAGCATCGGGGGACGGATGCGTCACAGCTTCGGAGAGTTTCCATGTCTATTTCTCATCTAACAGCAGTTCTGGCAGTGTTATCGCTGGTGGTTTTCTTGGCCGCCCCTCCAGCCTCCGCTGGGGCACTGCGCTCCAGCGCTGCCTTTAATACGGGTATTGGCCAGAAGACGGCGAACCAGCCGCCAAACGGCGTTACGGTTGCTTACCAGATTAAGCTGAAAGGCGGCGAGCTTGACGGCTGCACTGTCGACATTGTCGAATCGCTTTACGGTCGCGACGAAGGCGCCTGGGGCATTTTCGACATTTCAGGCAATGTGACCTGCTCTGGCGGCGGCTTTGCATACACCTCATCCGGCGCTTGGGACGGAAAAGGCTTCCACGCCTCTGGCGAGATTAAGGATGGCAGCGGAAGCGGCACATTCGACGGCATATCTGGTCGCATCGCTCAGCTCGGTGGCAGTGCAGCCAGCGCAGCCGATGGGACTTTGGACATCTCATATGAACTGGTGGTCGACAAAACCAACAACTGATCTGACCTGCCGTCGAATCTAAACGTGGCCAATACGATGAACGCTTCTTTGTTGTTCTGGGAGGCGTGAATGACCAATCGACCTATGTGTGCAGAACATTGATTGTCTGGTTGGTGCACCGAACAGCCCATCCGATGCTTCGTTGAAGTAGTTCGCTGCAAACCTTCTGCGGACCTTCTGCGCCAATACTTATGCTTTTGACCACCATTCAGACGCCAGATGTGGCCACCGAGGATGTAAATCCGCAAGCTCCAAAGCCTCGCCCGCGCATCCCAAGTCAACCGAGGTGTTCTTTGAAAAAGGCGATCGTGCGCTGTTCCGCGAGCCTGGCTGCATCAGCGTCAAAGCGCGGCGTCGTGTCGTTGTGGAAGCCGTGATTTACTCCCGGATAGATGTGAGCCGTATATGACTTGCCTGCCGCCTTCAGCGCGTTTTCATAGGCTGGCCAACCTTTGTTGATCCGTTCATCGAGTTCGGCGTAATGAAGCAGAAGAGGCGCCTGAATTCCGGCCACATCCCTAGCCGCCGGCTGCCGGCCATAGAACGGCACACCAGCGGCAAGCTCGGGATAGGCAACTGCAATCGCATTGACGACACCGCCACCATAACAAAAACCGACGGCCCCCACTTTTCCGGTGCCATCAGCGCGGTTGGCAAGATGCTCAAACGCTGCGAAAAAATCGTTGAGCAGCTTTTCGCGATCCACCGTCCGCTGTAGCGCGCGTCCCTCATCATCGTTTCCTGGATATCCACCAACCGAGGTTAGGCCGTCCGGTGCGAGCGCCATGAATCCGACCTTGGCCATACGACGTGCAACATCTTCGATGTAGGGATTCAAGCCACGGTTTTCGTGAACCACGAGGACCGCCGGCAACTTGCCGGAAATTCCAGCCGGGCGCACCAGATAGGCATTGACGTCGCCATGGCCGTTTGGGGACGGGTAAGTTATGCGGCTGGTTTGGATCGCGGCATCATCGGGTGCCACCTGTTGGGCCAGCGCGTAGTTAGGTGAAAGCTGTCGCAACAGCGCGGCCGCGGTGACGCCGGCCAGCGCGAGTTTCGCAGCTCGATCGAGGAACTCGCGTCCCGTGATTTTGCCATGGGCGTAATAGTCATAAAGATCGAGAAGTTCCTGCGGAAAATCCTTGGCCGTTTTTCGGGAAATCGGTGTTTGGTCATTCATGCTAATTCTCCCCGATAGTCGCCTTAAGCCTGCCGATCATCTTTCGGACTATACCATGGCCGGGAAATCCTGTGGCCATCGTAAGCGCCAAACATGTCCGTTGGTGGCCAAAGGGCGGTGCTCTACGACATCAGGAAAGTGCCGCTATGTTCGCAAAGACCGTTTCCCATTGATCACGCAACACCGAAGCGAAAAATCGAATGCGCATCCCCACGCGGTTTCAAACGATGTTGACAATCATACTGCCGAGGCCCTCGATCCTGGCCTCCATGCTGTCGCCCTTCACGACAGGGCCCACCCCGGCTGGCGTGCCTGACAAGATGACGTCGCCCGGTGCAAGCTCGAAATACTCGGAGAGGTGAGAGATCATCTCGGGCACCTTCCAGATCATCTGGTTCAGGTCGCCTTCCTGGCGCAACTCGCCGTTGACCTTCAATTCGATCCGGCCGCAGTCAGGGTGGCCTATTTCGGAGACCGGTTGGATCGGCCCTACCGGAGCAGAGCGTTCGAACGCCTTTCCGATCTCCCAGGGGCGGCCCGTTCTTTTCGCCTCGCCCTGAAGGTCGCGGCGCGTCATGTCGACTGCCACGGCGTAGCCGAAAACATGGGCGAGTGCCTGGTCGACCGGGATGTCTGTGCCGCCGGCCTTTAACGCCACCGCCATTTCCACCTCATGATGCACGTTTGAGGAATGGGGCGGGTAGGGAAATTCGCCGGAGGGGTCCAGATTGTTGGGGTTCTTCTGGAAGAAGAACGGCGGTTCGCGTTTCGGATCGCCACCCATTTCGACGGCATGGGCCGCATAGTTGCGGCCAATACAATAAACCCGCCGCACCGGGAAAACCGCGTCGGTTCCGGCGACGGAGAGTGCGACGACCGCTGGCGCTTCAATGACGAAGTCCGACATTCCTACCTCCATTGTCCTAACAGTTGCCATGTCTCATAAACCGGAGCGCCAGCCAGATCAATCGCAACCAATGTGCGGTCAGCGTAACTTTTTGTTGTTGAGGAAGCGAGAAAACCGTATCATCTTGTCGATTTGGTCAACCAATTTTGCAGATCAAGCTTGTGCTGACAAAGCCGGAACCTTCAGAACGGGAAGACGCCATTGCACGGGTGAGAGCACTCATCGAGGCTGGCGCTTATGTGCCGGGCGACCGGCTGCCGCCGGAGCGGGAGCTCATCGACCGTCTGGGAATGAGCCGCACGACGCTTCGCAGGGCCTTGGACGCCCTTGAAAGGGAGGGCGCAATCTGGCGTCATGTCGGCAAGGGGACATTTGTCGCGGCCCATGGCGGTGCGGTCGGAGCCGGAAGCCTCGCGGAGCTGAGTCGGCAATTGACACCTGTGCGGATGATGCGGGCCCGACTCTGTATCGAACCGGCACTTGCGCGCGAAGCCGCCATGAATGCCTCGGGAGAAGCAATCATTCGTCTGAAACTGGCCAAGGATCGTGCCGCGGTTGCACCTAACTGGGCTGATTATGAAACACACGATGATCTCTTTCACCGGTCGATCGCCGAGGCATCGGACAATATCCTGCTTCTGGCGCTCTTTGATCAACTCAATCAGGTTCGAAGGGCTGTGGCCTGGGGCAGCGTCGTGCGCATGTCCGAGCGTCCTCCGCAGGAGCATACTAGCTTTGTCGAGCATGACCGGATTGCTGCGGCGATCGAAGCGCGCGACCCGGCTGCTGCGCAAGAGGCAATGCACCAGCACATTCACTCTGTGTCTGCACGTCTTTTCGAGGAGGTTTGAGTTCACGCAGGTTCAAGAAGGCACCATTAGTGCAGCCACGCGACACCGTGGAGCGCAAACCAAGACACCATTTCTCAGGGAGGAGAAACATGAAAAAGTTGCTGCGTAGAATGACAACGTTTCTTGCTGCGATCTTGCTTATCGGTGGACTGACGGTTACCGGTGCGCAGGCGGACAAGATCCGAATCGCATTGGCCGAAACGCCATCGGACGAGCTTGCGGCGTTCTTTGTGGCATTGGACCGTGCCAAGGCAATGGGACTTGAATATGAGTGGACTGCGTTCTCAGACGAGGAGTTGGCCATTCAGGCGGTTCTGAGCGGTCAGATGGATATCGGGTTCGGCACGCCCTACGCGGCGATGCAGAAATCAAAGGCCCCGATCCGCATCATTTTTCAGCTGTCGAAGCTGAAATTCTTTCCGGTCACGTCTAAGAAATACAGCAAGCTCGAGGATCTCGATGGCGAGCCGATCATGCTCCACTCGCGTGGTGGTGGCACCGACTCGATTGCCAACGTGATCGAAGGCAAGCTGGGGATCAAATTCGGTAAGCGGTCCTATGTGCCGGGATCAGCGAACCGAATTGTTGCTCTGATTGCAGGGCAAACCGATGCGACGATCGTAGATCTTTCGAACAAGAACAAACTGGTCAAACAGCAAGGCGACAAGTTCAACGTTTTGCCGATGTTTGAGGTCGACGCTAGCGATGAGGCCCTGTTTGCAAACCTCGACTGGATCAAGGCCAACGAAGGAGACATTGGCATCTTCGTCAAGGCGCTTTTAAGCGTCTATCGCGATATGGCTAAGGATCCGACAATCATCAGAAAAGAGACAGATCCGGATGGCCCGATCGGCCAGCTTCCGAAGGAAATACTGGACAGCCTCGATGGTTTCTACTTAGCGGCGGTCGAAGGCGGGCTTTACGATCCAAATGGTGGTGGCCGCAAAGCGGCGCAGGCGGACATGGAATGGTATTCGGCTGCAGGACAGCTCACCGGTGATCCCTCGGCGTTAAAGATCGAAGACTTCTGGTATCTCAAGCCTTTGGACACTGCGACACAATAATCCGGTCATGGCGGTCACCTGCCCGGGAACCGGCTGGGTGACTGCCGTTTTTGTCGCCGAAGTGTGGAACAACGAGATATGCCCGGCCGCTCTCTTTTGCTGAAGCTTCTGTCAGCTGTGATCGTTTTCGGCGCTTGGGAAATTGCCGGCCGCATACCGGTGAGCTATGCTTTTCCGACCTTTCTGGAATCCATGTGGGCCTTGGTGAAGCTGACTTTGGACGGCACCATATTCACCGCTTATGCCGAGACGTTGAAACCGCTTGTGGTCGGCATCGTCATTTCCGCAGTACTGGGAATTGGTTTAGGTCTTTGGATCGGGCTAAGTTCGAAATTCGACTGGCTTTTTTCGCCAATCTTCGTGGTGATGCAGTCGGCGCCCCTTGCCGCGCTGATTCCGCTGCTTGTCATGGCGTACGGCATTGGCCTGACATCCAAGGTCTTTGTGGTCTGCATCATGGCAATGCCCGTCATCGTTCTGAACACGAGTGGTGCCGTTCGCAATACGCCCTCCACAATTAAGGAGATGGGACGTGCTTTCCTCGGTAGCGAGCGTGACATCATTTTGAAAATCATCATCCCAGCGGCGTCACCCATCATCTTTGCAGGACTGAGGCTGGGTATTTCGGCCGGTTTCATTGGGGCCATTCTTGCAGAACTTAAGATCACACCGACGGGTGTCGGCGACATCATCACCTACAGCCGCTCGATCGCGGATTACCCGAGCATGTACGCCGCCATCTTCTCGATCATCCTGCTGGCGGTTCTCTTTTTGAACTTGCTGGAGAGGGTCGAACTGCTCTTATTCAAAGGACACAACCGTGGTTATGTCTCAGATTAGGGACGCGCATGGGCGAGACGATCAGCCAGAAGTGGACAATGCGGTAACGGCCCGCAATGTTTCCAAGACCTATGGCGACGTCGAGGCCCTGAAGGACTTGTCGCTGGACTTTCCGCGCGGCCAACTCACATCCTTGCTGGGGCCTTCGGGATGCGGAAAGACTACGCTTTTGAAGATTATCGGCGGTCTTCTTGCGCCCACTAGTGGTGAGGTGGAGGTCAATGGCCAGACGGTTACCGGACCGGGTCCGGATCGCGCCTTCGTGTTTCAGGACTTTGCGCTGCTGCCCTGGGCAAATGTAATCCGCAATGTTGCATTTGGTCTGGAGCTGCGCGGCGTCGCCAGATCGGAACGCGAAGAGATTGCCCAAAAGTATATTCACAATGTGGGGCTAGGCGGGTTCGAAAACAGTTATCCGCACGAATTGTCGGGGGGCATGCGCCAGAGAGTAGGTTTGGCGCGGGCGCTGTCGGTCGATGCGCAGGTTCTCTTGATGGACGAGCCGTTTTCGGCGGTCGATGAGCAAACTCGGCGCAAGTTTCAAGAAGACCTGCTCTCGCTGGTCCAGCACGAGAGCAAGACCTTCATATTCGTAACCCATTCGATCGAAGAAGCCGTCTATGTATCGGACCAGATCGCCATCTTGCTTCCCCGCCCGAGCCGCGTGTCCGAAGTCATCAAGCCGACCGGTTTCCGGAACAAGGGCACAGACAATATCCGCCGCGATCCGGAATATCTCGATATCGTCGACAGGATTTGGGCCTCCCTGCGCAGCTATGTGGAGTAGGCATTGAGATGAAGCTTTTCGGCTATCAGCTTCCAGGCATGTCGTCGCTGATCCTTTGGGGCCTTGTCTGGGAGGTTGTGGGGCGCCTGGGTGTGACCTTCTTCATCCCTCCTTTGTCTGAAGTTTTTCAAACGCTGTATTCTGTCATCGGCACGCCGGCCTTCCAAAAAGCCCTCTCGGAAACAGCGTATGCGTTCACCATGGGAGTGATCTCGGCGATTGTGATTGGCGTTCCGGTCGGCATCCTGATGGGGAAGAACCGTCTCTTGGACGAGCTTCTACTGCCCTGGGTCAACATTTTCCTCAGCGCGCCCCTGACAGCGCTGGTGCCGGTCTTGATGGTCCTGTTCGGTTTCGGCATGAAAGCGATCATCATCACCACGACGCTCTTCGCAATTTGGATCATAATCCTAAACTCCCGTGCAGGGGTCATGCAGATCAACCGGTCCCTGGTAGAGATGGCGCACTCATTCGGTGCCTCGCCAATTGACGCTTTCGTAAAGGTTTATTTTTGGGCGGCCCTGCCTGAAATTCTCGGCGGCGTCCGGATTGGCGTTATTCGCGCGGTGAAGGGCGTCATCATTGGCCAGCTCTTGATCTCCATCGTCGGCTTTGGGGCACTATTCGAGCTTTACTCGGCAAATTTCCTGATGGCACACTTTTGGGCGGTCTTGATCGTTCTCTTCGCTCTCGCCTTCGCGATTTCTGAGTTCCTTGCCTATCTCGAACGTCGCGTAGCCTATTACGCAGCCAAGCGTTGAACGGTTACTTGGGCGACCGATTACACACTGAACCAAAATGGTTTGGCGCTAGATCATTGTCGCCGCCTCGATAGCGCTCCGCCCATGTTGCCTTCGATTTAAACAGATAAAACCATTTAATCTCAACGTGCTAGATAGTGTGCGGATGCTTGTTGAGCCGAACAGTATCCTTTGAATTCGGGTGAATTCGGCAGTTCAGTGTGACGCAACTAGACTGGGCCGGCTTAGCTGCAACGGACGCAGGCCATGAACCTCTCCACTTGTCGACGGTGTCTTAGGGATAGCTAGGGGTGCCTGTCGCAGACGGAAGACCGAGGGTCCCAATTTCTTAGGAAACATTTCTAATTGTATGGGCGCCAGTGACGATTACGGAATGGCAATAACATCCCATCAATGTCGGACTCCCAATCTTGTTAACTTTGTGTTAATCTTGTGGCAGCCAGCGGATCCCCTCAAGAATATCCCACCACGCTGGCTATCGACAACGAGGCCCTGCGACAAACTCCACCTGTTGCGGGGTCTCGGTTTTTTTAGGATTGGCGGAGCTTTACCCAGAAACTTCTGAGTGGTTTGATGTTGCTCACATCCGGCATTGCTGCTGCTCCGTTTCAAAACTTCTTAATCTTCCAATCTGAAACCTACGGCTGCAGCTGATATGCCATTCGCCGTGGACTACTGACTCATCGATGCTTGGCGAATGATCGCGGTTATGGTTCTGATGAACGCGAAGCAATACTCAACGCACTGTCAGAGGCATCCGAGCCGCTAGGCCTTAGAGAGATCTCAGACCTGTGCGGTTATTCCCATGATGCAGTACATCAACTGCGTGTGCGCATGTGGCAAGCCGGTGAAATCGACAAGGAAGGCCGCGGACAGTACTGTGCCAGGTCACAAACACCAAACAGCTGTCACAATGTCACAATCAGTAATAAAACACATAAATATCAAAGCGTTACAGACGATCCAATTGTGACATCTCTAGAACTTGGGCTGTCACAGGTGTCACAAAGTCACAATCGGCAAGACCAGTTGTGACACCTCAAAAGCTCAGCTGTCACAACCAAGCGAGGAAAAAACCGCAGAAAACGGGGATTTTCATGAGCACTTGTGACATTGTGACACCTGTGACAGGGGGTACAACACTAGTTCCGACGACGATTGAGACGACAAGCTCCTAGATCTTCATTGCCGTCATTGACTTTCTGAGTGAGCAGGTTGAGCGTGATGCCGGCCCGACCGAAAATCTATGGAATGCGCCCGTAGCGGACGTCAGCCCAGTCCTGATGAAACGTCTGGCAATGACCGATGC
>JAEKFU010000551.1 GCA_016522385.1 Pseudomonadota bacterium | reverse complement strand
CATGCCTAGCCAGCAGACGCAGGAACGCGGTCAAATGATTCCAAATGAGAAAGACACGCTCTAAGCGTTAAGTTCAGCCTCGCGCGCCGCTTCATCGGCAGCCCGCTTCTTCTCTACCGCTTGTACGGCATATATCGCCGCTTCATAGAGCAGGCACATCGGAATGGCCAGGCCAAGTTGCGAAAACGGGTCCGGCGGCGTAAATACCGCGGCGATTGCCACGACGCCGACAACTGCATATTTTCGCCCGCTCCGTAGCTGCACGGACGAAATCAGGCCAACACGGCCAAGTAAGGTGAGGATTACCGGCAGTTGGAAACAAATTCCAAACGCCAGAATCAGCGTCATCACCAGACTGAGATATTGCGCAACACTAGGCAACAGGGTGATCGATGCCCGCAGATCGCTTTCGCCGGTCCATTCGAAACTCGCAAAGAACTTCATTGCCACCGGGAGTATAAAGAAGAACACCAGTGCCCCACCTGCTGCAAAAAGGATCGGTGTCGCAATCAAATACGGTCTGAACGCCTCTTTCTCATTCTTGTAAAGGCCAGGCGCTACAAACTTGTAAATTTGTGTAGCGATCAAAGGAAATCCCATAAACAGTCCAACGAACATGCCAATTTTCAGCTGCGTGAAAAAAAACTCCTGCGGCGAAATGAAGATCAGTTTGAGTTGCGTACTGTCGCCAATCGCCCACTCATAGGGCAGCAGCAAAAAGTTGAAAATCTCGTCGGCAAAATAGAACCCAACCACGAAGAAAATCGCAAACCCAAAAATTGCCCGGATCAGCCGCTGTCGCAACTCGATGAGATGCTCCACCAGTGGAGCTTGCGTGGAATCAATATCTTCGCTGCTCATTTCGGTACAACCTTCAGGCCTTTGCCGTTTTCTTGGCACGTTTCTTGGCGGCATCCTTTGTAGGTTTGCGTCTCGCCTTGATCTCTTCGGCGGCCACCGTATCAGCGGCAGCCTGCCCTGCTCTGTCGCCCTCTTTACTGGGAGCTACATCGGGCTTCGGGGCGGTTTCTGCGATCGCCGAATTCACATCATCCGAAGTATTTGTCAGGTCGTTGACGTCGAAGTTCGTCATCTTGCTGACCTCGTTCTTGACGTCATCAAGGCCGGTGTCACGGGCAGCTTCATCCAGATATCCCTGGAACTCCCGCGCCATGCCACGGATCTTGGTGGTGAACTGTCCGATTGTGCGCAACAGTTTCGGCAGATCCTTGGGTCCGACCACAATGATCGCCACGACGGCGAGCATAATCAATTCAAACGAACCAATTCCAAAATCAAACATGCTGGCTAACGTTCATGGTGCCGGGGTCACAAAAGGCAATCAAAATATGGACATGGCATTAATCTTGCTGCCGGATCGTCCAGGTGAGGTGTTAGCTTTTGGCCTTTTCCTTGGCCTCGTCCTTGACAGCTTCGGTAGCCTCGGTCGCTTCATGCTCGATTGTCTTGGCTGGGTCGTCCGCAGCTACTTCCGGCTCATCGGCAAGCCCCTTTTTGAAACTCTTGATACCCTTTGCGACGTCGCCCATCAGCTCGGAGATCTTACCCCGGCCAAACAACAGGACGACCAACAGCACAATTATGATAATTTGCCACGGACCGATCGACATTACTTATAAACTCCCACATTCCTTCGATCTTCAGATCATTCAATTCACTATCGCAGAAAGGACCCGGCGCCGCAACAAAGCGCGAATTCGGCCATGAATGATGCAACCCAAATACCTAACCGCGGGCCTTATACCGGGTAGATGGGATCATGCCGACTTAGATGCAAATACCAAGGCATGATCTTTGTCTATGGTAAACGCCAGCACATCGCCCTCAGCGATCGCAGCACCAATTGGAATTCTCGACAGAATCGGACGTTCCAGATCGCTGAACTGGAGGGTCAGCTCGAGATGATCGCCCAAAAAACGCACATCGAGCACCTGTGCCTCACGGGTCGACCTGTCTCCGTCTCGCGCCCGTCGGATACCCTGCGGGCGCAACATGACCAGGGCATCCTGACCTTCTGCAATCCCGGGCGCAGCGAATCGTCCCAACGCCGTCGCGACCTCGCCGGACTTGACCCTACCACTTAGTTCATTGAAATCACAAAAAAACCTTGCCGCCTCCGGATCGACTGGTCGGCGGTAGAGTTCATCCGGCGTGCCTGACTGCACTAACCGTCCCCGACGCATTAGCAGTATACGGTCGGCCATGCCCATGGCCTCGACGGGGTCATGGGTGACCAGCATAGAGCTGGCTCGGGTTTCCTTGAGTAGGATCAGCGTCTCATGGCGCACACTGTCACGCAGGCGCTGATCGAGACCGGAAAACGGTTCATCCATCAGGACAACCGCAGGCCGCGGTACAAGCGCGCGGGCCAGCGCGACGCGTTGCTGCTCACCTCCCGACAGCGCGTGCGGGTAGCTATTCTCGAAGTCCTGCAAGCCAACGCGCTTCAGCGCTATGCGGGCCTCTGCCAGCATTTCCGACTTGGCCAGATTCTGCAGACCAAACGCAACATTCTGAATGATGCTTAGATGCGGGAACAATGCATAGTCCTGAAACATCAACCCCACATTGCGCTTTTCCGGCGGCACGAAGACATCAGTGCTGGCGACCACATGGCCATCGAGCAGAACTCGTCCGCCCTGTGGTTTTTCGACACCTGCCGCAATACGCAGCAATGTTGTCTTGCCACACCCTGACGGACCCAAAAGGCACACGATCTCGCCGGGCTGAAGCTCGAACGAGACATCGCTGACAGCTTCAAGTCCACCATAGTGCAGCGAAACATTTTCAAACGATAAGCGGGCGGCAAATGTTGCCGCGGCCGTTCCGCGCGGACCCCATTCGCGCGCCTGACCGACATTGTCATCATCGTGTAGTTCCGACATGGGCGGATCGTTTACACCAATCCGCAGTGCCCTGCCATGTGAGAATTGTTTGATGCTCTACTCATTCCAAGCTGAAAGGTGGCCGGCGCTGCAGCACATTCGACACTATCCCTCACTGCTCAACCGGTTCGGGTAATTCCGGCAGGTCCATCTCCAGCGCTGGTTCTGGCTCAGTTTCCAGAGGATCTTCTTCTTCTGTCAGTTCGTCATTCTGATGCGGCATCGGCATGTCAAATTCGGCTGGTAAGTTGGACTCAAGCAAACCGGCACCCTTTAGTTCGTGTAGACCGGGCAGATCGCTCAGGGTGTTCAGTCCAAATTGTGAAAGGAATGCTTCGCTGGTGCCGTAGGTGATTGGCCGTCCCGGGGTCCGGCGCCGGCCACGCATCTTGATCCAGCCGATTTCAAGCAGAATATCGAGTGTGCCCTTGGACGTGCCAACACCACGAATATCCTCGATTTCCGCCCGGGTCACCGGCTGGTGGTATGCGATGATCGACAAAGTTTCCAACGCGGCCCGCGACAGCCGTTTCTGTTCAACGGCTTCGCGGCGCAACAGGAAGCTGAGATCCTCAGCGGTGCGCACGGTCCACTTTCCCGCAATCTGGACGATATTCACACCGCGCTCGGCATAGTCGTTTTGCAGTGCCTTGAGCAAGGTCGTCACATCGCTTCCCTCGGGCAGGCAGCCGGCCAGCTCTTCTGCGCTCAACGGCTCGGATGCCGCAAACAACAGCGCCTCAACGATACGCATCAAGTGGCCGTGTTCGGCACGCGGATGAACCGTTACGTTATGCAAACCTTCTGCATCATGATCATGATCTTCGAACGGATCGGTGGCCGCAGTTTGCCTATTTGCCATTGCTCGTGAACTCCTCAATCCTTACGTCATCCACCGGTTGCAGAACGGCGACGCATGTAGATTGGTTCAAACGCCTCTTGCTGGCGAATTTCCATCATACCCTCGCGCACTAGTTCCAGACTGGCGGAAAAGCTCGATGCAATCACCGAAGGCCGGCGGTCTGGTTCCACCAGATACTCCGACAACCAGGTGTCGAACCGGCCCCAGTCGTCCATTGCGCCAATCAATCGCTCCAATGCCGCCCTGGCTTCCTTGACCGTCCAGATCGGCAACCTGCGTATTTCGTAGTGGCCGTGCGCGGCGACCTTCTGCCTCCGTTCGGCATAGGCTTTCAGCAGATCAACGAGGTTGTCGGCATACTCATGTTTGGTTTCGACGATCAAAGGTTCTGGCGCACCACGCGCAAAGATATCGCGCCCAAGCTGATTGCGTGCCATCAACTGCGCACCGGCCTCGCGCATGACTTGCAGGCGTTGCAGACGATAGGCTAATCGCGCAGCAAGCTCCTCAGCAGGTGTCTCATCGCCTTCCGGGATCTGCGGTAAAAGAAGCCGAGATTTGAGGTAAGCAAGCCAGGCCGCCATCACCAGATAGTCCGCCGCAAGTTCAAGCTTCATTCGCCGCGCGGCACGAATGAACTCCAGGTACTGCTCTGCAAGCGCAAGAATGGAGATCTTGCTGATATCGACTTTCTGGTTGCGGGCAAGCTGCAAGAGCAGATCTAGCGGACCTTCAAATCCGGCCACGTCGACAATCAGCGTTTCATCCGCTTGCTCTTCCGGCACGAGCCGTACCGGCCCGTTGCCATCAGGCCACAGGTCCATACTGTCAGGTTTTTTTGTCACTACCAACCATCCAGTCGGAATTCGTTCCTATCAACGCAATTTGTCAGTTTGCCCCGGAACCCTTCCGATTCGCCCAGAAAAATCCCCGGTTATCAGCAAGATACTACACTGATTCGAGGTCAATCTGACGTAACACATCCAAAGCCGCCACGCGGTCAAACGGCTTCGGCGGCCTGGCACACGCAAGGGCAAGACTAGCCCGTTCAAGGGCAGGACCGGACAAGGTGCCCGACGCCTCTGCCACCTGCTGCATCTCATCGAGATCACCATTACAGTGTAGCATCATATCGCATCCGGCTGCTTGGGCCCGTTTCACCTTTTCAGCCAGAGTTCCACTAAGCGCCTTCATCGACAGGTCGTCGGTCATGATCAACCCGTCAAATTTGATGGCCTGACGCACCGCTTTGCAAATTACCTTCTGTGAATGTGTGGCCGGCTGTGATTTGTCCATGGCCGTATAGACAACATGTGCGGTCATCGCCATTGGCAAATCCGCCAGAGCCGCAAATGGTGCAAAATCGACACTACGCAGCTCATTAAGTGATGCCTCAACCACCGGCAGTTCCAGATGACTGTCAGAGCGGGCACGCCCATGGCCAGGAATGTGCTTGACTACGGGCAGCACGCCACCATCCATGAGTCCAGCTACGGCGGCGCGGGCGAGTATGCTGACACTGGCCGGCTCGGTTGCATAGGCACGATCGCCGATCACGTCATGGCTACCGGGTTGCGGCACATCGAGCACGGGAACGCAATCAACCGTGATCCCCACATCGTAGAGGTCTTCAGCGAGCAGTCTATTGATCTGCCGAATAGCCGACAAGGCCGTCAGGCAGTCGTGGGCATACAGCTCGCCGAAACGGCTTGCGGGAGGATATTTTCGCCAGTGAGGCGCACCCATTCGTTGGACCCGGCCACCTTCTTGGTCAATCAAAACCGGTGCTTGGCTGCGTCCAACGATAGATCGAAACTCATCTGTCAGTGCTCTGAGCTTTGCCGGGCTTTCTACATTGCGCGCAAACAGGATAAGGCCCCAAGGATTAGCCTGCTTGAAAAAGTCGCGTTCATTGTCGTTGAGGGTTGTGCCGGCGCAGCCGCAGATTAATGCACCGACGCTCATCGTGCACCTAGATCAGTCACTGGCGCCGGACCAGGCAGTCTTTTTCGCCCGCGGCAATCAGCGAATTGCACAGCTTGGTTGCGGCCCCCTTGTCGCTGATCGGGCCGATGGCAAGTTGATAAAATGTACCTGCGGCTCCGAGGTCGGCTTTCTTAATGCGCGAGGCAAGTGGGCCAATCAGATTGCCGTGTCGAGACTGCAATCTTTGGAATTCGTTCAGGGCATCTGCCTCAGTACGGAATGATGCCATCTGAACGACGTAACCGGTTGATACCGTCGGTTGAACCTTCGGTAGTGCGGCCTGTTGTTCCGGTGCACTGGGCGCCGTCGCAGGTTGAGATGAAACACTTGGAGTCGTTGGTTGCGGCAATGAGGAAGGAGGTGGCAATGGCTGCTGCGGCTGCAGAGCCGTAACCTGTTGAGTCGTGTTGGCAGACCCAGCCGTCGTGGAATTTACCGAGCTACGCGTGCCGGCAAGAGGGTCGTCATCCTCGCGCTTGCTGCCCGTTATTCTCCGCAGTGTCTGACTAGCGGAATCTGGTTGATCTTGCTGTAAATTGTTAGGCACTTGGACACTTGGCGGCTGCACAGGCTGAATGGACTGGACCTGCGGGCTCACCGGCGCCGGCGCGATGACAGTGGGACCTGATCCAGCAGCAGGTGGTGTTGATGCAAATTGCGACGTCCCAGGTGTCGATGCCGAAGCTGCATCGTCAACCGTAGCCAACTGCGGCGGCCGTGGTTTTGGCTTCGGTGGCGGACTGTTGGTGGCGACCGGCTCGGGTAAGGCTGGTTCCACTGAGGTCTGTTCGGGTGTTGATGCTGGGGGGGCATCCGTAACGGTTGCATCTCCCACTGGCGCGGGCGGTTCGGGTAGGGGGAGTGCAGCAACCAGGTCACCGGCTTGCTGCGGTGTTGCACCAACATCAGCA
>JAEKFU010000543.1 GCA_016522385.1 Pseudomonadota bacterium | reverse complement strand
GTCCTGAGGTCTATAATGACTGGCTGTCGGCACGTCGCGCGGCGAGTGTCGCAAACGCCATACGCAACGACCCGCGTTTCAGAGAATCCCTCAGCGTGTTCGAGTTCGGCGAAAAGCGCTTGGCGATTGCAACTGATGACGGGATCGCTGAACCGATGAATCGGCGAGTAGAAATCACCATCATCTCGAATCAAGCATCGGACGATGCGGCAAGTCCGTAGCCGAAATCGCTATGCAGGCCCACTAGTGTCCGGTTAAAACTCGAACAAATTCAATTGGTTAGTTATTTGGCGAGGTTCGAATCTGTGATCGGCTAATGTAAGGGTTTGTTTTAACGGCATCTTTTCGAAGGTAGTAACCGAGAGAATCTGTAGCAAAGTGTAGAGCGAGGCCTTGAGATCAAGGCGCTTTTTGACGATGGCAACGAGGACGTAGACCGAGACGGCGATCCAGATCTGCGTTTTCACCGCATTTTCCGATGTGCCGTAGAACCGCTTGATACGAAGATGCTGTTTGATCCATTTGAAGAAGAGTTCGACCTGCCAGCGACATTTGTAAAGGGCGCAGATGGTCGCGGCTGGCAAAACAAAGTGATTGGTCATGAACACGAATGTCTTGCCCGACTCGTGGTCTTTGAAGCGGATGCGGCGCAAGTGATCGGGGTAATATCGGCGGCTATCGCGGCCATCTAAGGCGATGGTCTGATCGCAGATGATGCCGGTGGTGCGATCGGTCGGTGCTGAGTAGACCCGATGGGCATCCATATTCGACTTGGTACGCGTGACGAAGAAGGCACCGGCTTGGTGCAGTGCGTACAGGCGTGCGAAGTCGACATAGCCGCGATCCATGACATAAATGGCGCCGGGTTCGGGAAGGAGCAGATCGAGGGCATGACCATCATGCAGTTTGCCATCTGAGACATGGATGAAGCTTGGGATATTGCCTCGTAGATCAAGCAGCGTGTGCAGTTTCACCGCGGCCTTGGTGGTGCGAAAGTGCGCCCAGGGAAAGACCGAGAGGCAAAGGTCGATGGTCGTCGAGTCCAGAGCATAGACGGTGTTGGTAAGCTCCAGACCCAGATCCTCGTCAGCGTACAGCTTGCGCGCCTGAGTGATCAGCCGTTGGGCCAAATCCGCATAAATGCGCCAATCGCGTCTCTCGTTGGCATCAGCCAAGGTCGAGCGTCGGACACGTCCGCGGAACCCCATATGATACAGCTTCGACGCTTGCGCCGACAGGCAAGTCTCGATGTCGCGCAGGCTCTCCCGATAGGTCAGTTGAGCAAAAGCCATCGCACGGTAATGCTCGGTACAGGAAAGCGCGCGTACACGACAGTCGCCACCATAACGTTCGACAAGTCGGCAAAAACTCGTCCAAGGAAGAAAATCCATCAGCTGCGCGAACATCGTCCTGCCGGTGTACATGGCCGTCTCCAGATCGAAGTCTGGCAAACTGGCCCGCTTGGCAATTCAAGTCGACACCAAGCAATTCTTGCCGCAACATACCAGAAACGAAGAAGAGTTTGCGCGTCGCTTGCCGGCGTGCAGGCTCCGTTGAACGTACGCGATGGGGTTCAGGATTCGCGCTTTAGGCGATGTTTGGTGCTATGGGTATTTCCCCATAGGGGCGTGTTTTTGTTGGCGGATCAAACCGATCGATGGCGGTTGTTCGAGGCGATTGAGCAGCTTGGGCATGGTGATTTTCGGATAGTCGTCCTGATCTTGGTCGTTGATGCGATCGACAGCTGGCCGAACGGCATGATGAGGATGAGCGGGTTCGTGGCGCTGCCGGATCGGCGCACCGTAAGGCTCCTCTTGGATCTGTCGCGCGCCGCCTCGAAACCGGTCATGGTCCGCCTGGCCAGATCGGTGTGAGGCGCCGGATGAAGACTAGCTTGCCCTCTTTGCAATGCCGGCATAGCCGTCGTTCTGGTGCTGTCTCGGCCGTGATCTGCAGTGGCTCGGGATCGACGTCTTTGTCACAGGCACAGGCTGGGGCATGGCGTTGCTGGAGGAGGAGCAGGTATCGGAGATTGTCGATCTGGTCGCGTTTTGAGGTGTGCCAGAGACCGAAGTAGCGGATCTTGTGAAAACCTTTGGGCAAGACATGCTGCAGATAGCGGCGCATGAACTCGTGGCCGGTAAGCGAGCAGGGCTTGTGGCGTCGGGCCTTTCGATCCTTGTAGCGGAAGGTGACGTGGGTGTCGTTGAGGTCGACGAGACGGTGGTTGGTGATGGCGATCCGGAAGGCGTAACGGGCGAGGTAGTCGAGCACCGCCTGCTCCCCTTGGCCCCAGGGCTGGATATGAACGACCCAGCGTTGACGCCAGACCTGATCGGGCAGCTTGATGCCGGGATCAGACGCCATCAGGGCCTCGCGAAAGAGACGTGCCGCGCGTTTGGCAAGGGCTGCCTTGGGGAACAGGAAGGTCGGCTCTGTCTGATGCCAGGTGGCGCCATCATCGGACAAGCCGCCGGCGGTGACCAGGCAATGGACATGGGGATGATAGTCGAGTCGTTGCGTCCAGCTATGGAGAACGGCCAGCACGCCGACGGTGCCGCCGAGCCAGCGGGAATCACGGCCAAGGTCGATGATCGCCTTGGCCGCGGCGTTCATCAGCGCGCCATAGCCCTGGCGTTGCCGTCGACGGATGACAGCGTGGAGCTCCTTGGGCAGGGTGACGGTGACGTGGAAATAGGGAATGGGCAGCATCTCGGCCTGACGTTTTTCGAGCCAGGCTTTGGTCTGATCGCCATGGCAGGTCGGGCAGCTGCGATTGCGGCAGGAATGGAAGACGGGCCTCTCATTGCCGCAGCGATCGCAACGCCAGACCTGCCCGCCAAGTGCTGGCGTTCGACAGGCGAGAATGTCCGTGATGGCGCGTCGATGCGAGGGCGGCATCGCGGCGCCGTGGGCGGTCAGATAGGGCTCGGCGAACCGGTTGAAGACCGCTTGAAGATCGACCAGCGTACCGGCTCAGAGGCCGGCCATGATCTTGTCCAATAAGTGACCAAGGGAGGCGCGTGTTGGTTCGGTCAGATGGGTATAGCGGGTGGTGGTGCTGATGTTGGCGTGGCCGAGAAGCATCTGCACGACGCGGATGTCGACGCCATGCTCCAAGAGCCGGGTGGCATAGCTGTGGCGGAGTGTGTGGGGTGTTGGCCGTGGATGTTGATCCTCGCCGGCGCGAATGACGGCATCAGCGAGGCTGCGGGACAAGACTTTCGGATGGACCGGCTTTGTGCGCTGACGATTGGGAAAGATCCAGCGGGGATGGCGGTGCTGGCACCAAAGACGACGCAGGTCTTGCAACACAGGTGTCGGGATCGGCACCAGGCGCTCCCGGTTACCTTTGCCGATGATGCGCAGGCGTTTGTTGACCCCATCGATCGCCTTGATCTCGAGATGGACGGCTTCGCTGATCCGAAGGCCACAGGCATAGATCAGCTGAAAGCAGCCGCGGTGAATAGGGTTCTTGATCTCGGCCAGAATGCGCCGGACCACGGCATCCGAACGTGCCGACGGCAAGCTCTTCTGCTTCGGCATCCGGATCTTTTTTTGAAAAACAGCGGCCAGTCCCGATGTAGGGTCTGACAATAGAGAAACCGCAGCCCAGCACGACAGGTCTTAAAGGTGCCCTGGGCGACACCCCGATTGCGCACCGCCAGAAAATACTGACGCACCTCCTCTTCGCTGAGCTCAGCGGGGCACCGTCGATAGTAGGCAGCAAGCCGACGAACCTCGCGGATGTAAATCTCCTGAGTGCTGACCATCAAGCCGGCAAGCTTCATCTCCTCCAACATGCGCTGGCGCAAAGCTGTCATCATCGTCTCCTCGCGTTTGGGTTCATGCGAGCGGCACATGCCGCTGCCAAATCGAGGATAAACGGGTTCAGCACCAACACCATTGGACGGACAGCAATCGGCGAAGCCGTGCGTTGTGTGCCCAGCATGTTCGATAGCTTGGGAGTGCAGGTCTCCTGTCCAACCTGATGGAGGTGAAGGATTAGTGAAGCACAAGGGCGGCCGTCGCGAGGCGGCGTCTGAAGGCAGTGCGGATCAAAACCGCGACCTGACGAACAGAAATCGGATATGAGGCATCTCTGGTCGGACGAGCGGGCAACGCGTCGCGAAGTCCATATCCATCAAGAACCAGG
>JAEKFU010000382.1 GCA_016522385.1 Pseudomonadota bacterium | reverse complement strand
AGATTATCGATGCCCAGCACAATCTCCAGCAACGTAAGCGTTGCCAGTCCGACCCAGCCATCAATTGTAAACATCCAGTCCAGCATCTGCCGAAAATCCCCTCAGGAGCCGAGAACACAATTCTGCCAAGTATCAGCACGTTCCTGTCAGTTTCATATCCTGGCCGATTTCAAGCACGCAACGCACCTGGCGAATAGCGATTGACCAACTCCCATTTTCACAAATGTAAGCGCTTACATAAGTCATCGGTCGCCTAAATTCAACCGGCTTGCCGGAATTTATGTTGCTAGGACCGGTCGACACCTACGGTTGCGGTGTGGATTGGTCCTAGGGAACCTGTTTACAAATTGCGACGGCAATTGGGACATTGCGTGCGCGCCGCATGTATGTGAGATGGACGTCCCGTTTCTGCCGTCAAACTTCCACGACATTTCCTTTCAGCCCGCAAAAGCCGTACGCAATTGATCACCACTCTTTCACCCACGGGCCCATTGATCCGTCTCAGCAGCGTCCATCATGTGTGCTCGTCACTTGACCGTCCAGCAAGGAGGACAACGTCATGATCAACAATCCTGTTGCCATCGCATTCGCCACGGCATTCCTGTCAACGGCTGCAATTGCAGCTGAAGGTGATTTCACCAGGGCAGACACCAACACCGATGGCGCGCTGACCTATCAGGAAGTGCTTGCTATCATGCCAGGCATGACAACTGATCAGTTTAGGGCTGCCGATTCCGATGGAAATGGCACCCTTTCGCAGACCGAGTTCGAGGCCGTCACCGGCTGACGTCTGCACACTTACCATTACCCAAGCCAGCAGCTCCCGTCGTGACCATCGCGGCGGGGGTTGTTGTTGTTACGATTATTCAATCTTCTTGCTGCATTGACTCCTTTGCCCGGCATGCTAGAAGCGCGCTGGATAGTCGGACTTTAAGGTAGTTCTACCCATGCGGTACGGTAGGTACAGGCAAACAGCAAGCAAGGCATCTTTATGGATCGCCCGACCTGTCACGCTTGCCACCGCCCCTTCAACCACCACAAGACACAAAACCGCCTGACCCACCGACCCGGCCGCCTCTCCCGTCCGGGCCGGAGGCGAGACAACAAATTTGTCCGGTGGCGGGACAGTCCTTTCAGGATAAGAACCGGGCGAGCAAAGGAGCAATTGAGCCATGGGGTATAAGATCGCAGTCGTCGGCGCCACGGGCAATGTCGGCCATGAAATGCTCAATATCCTGGCTGAACGCGAATTCCCGGCTGATGAGGCCTTTGCCATCGCCTCGCGCCGCTCGGTCGGTAAGGAAGTCTCTTATGGCGACAGAGTCCTGAAGTGCCACGACCTCGAAGTTTTTGATTTTTCGAATATCGATTTCTGCCTGATGTCTGCCGGCTCTGGCGTCTCAAGAGACTGGTCGCCAAGAATTGGTGCGGCCGGCGCCATCGTCATCGATAACTCGTCATGCTGGCGCTATGACTCAGATGTGCCGCTTATCGTGCCTGAGGTCAATGCCCATGCACTCGAGGCCTATATGGCGCGCAACGAGCGGCGCAATATTATCGCCAATCCGAACTGCTCTACCGCCCAAATGGTCGTCGCACTCAAACCCCTGCACGATGCCTTCGTCATCAAGCGAGTCGTCGTGTCGACCTATCAGTCGGTCTCTGGCGCCGGAAAAGAAGCTATGGACGAGCTTTGGAACCAGACCAAGGGTATCTTCGTCACCGATGCCCCCGAGCCGCAAAAATTCACTAAGCAAATCGCGTTCAACGTAATCCCGCATATCGATGTGTTCATGGAAGACGGGTTCACCAAGGAAGAGTGGAAAATGGTCGCCGAGACCAAGAAGATCCTCGACCCCAAGATTAAGTTGACCGCAACCTGTGTTAGGGTGCCGGTTTTCGTCGGGCATGCTGAATCCATCAATATCGAGTTCGAAAAGGAAATCACCGCTAACGAGGCCCGTGAGGTCATGCGCGAAGCACCCGGCCTGCTGGTTGTCGACAAGCGTGAGGATGGCGGTTACGTCACGCCGATTGAATGCGTCGGCGATTTCGCAACCTTCGTGTCGAGGGTCCGCGAGGACATCACCGTCGACAACGGCCTCGCCTTGTGGATCGTCTCCGACAACCTGCGAAAGGGTGCGGCTCTCAATACGGTGCAAATCGCCGAGACCCTCGTCAACCGCGGCCTCATGGAAAAACGCGCCGCTTAGAGCGTGTATGTAGATTCGGCACCGGCCCATTCCTCTGGCCCGCCGACTCACTGATGGTGAGCTGGGTGGGAGAAGCGGGTCGGTGTCGACTGCTAGCTAAGAATAACAAACCAAACCTGACACAAATGCCGACGCCCAATCGAGCCCAAAGCGACACCACATTGCCGAAGCGAACAGGCGTCGTCGTCATAGGCGGTGGAATCATTGGAACTTCAACAGCACTCGAGCTGGCCGAGCGCGGAGTTGATGTCGTGCTCTGCGAAAAGGGCGAAATCGCCGGCGAGCAATCGAGCCGCAATTGGGGTTGGTGCCGGCAGATGGGGCGAGACGTCCGTGAGATTCCGCTGATTCTCGAAGCCATGAAACTGTGGCGAGGCATGAACAAACGTATCGGTGCCGATACCGGCTTCATCGAATGCGGCATCACCTATCTTGCCGAGTCCGAAGCGGAGTTAGCCATCAAGGAGAAATGGCTTGATGAGTGCGCCAAGCCTTATCAGCTGTCGTCACACCTTATCGATTGTGCCAAGGTTGCCGAATTGGTTCCCGGCTCCACCGTACCCTGGAAGGGTGCGCTTTACACACCGAACGATGGTCGAGCCGAACCGGAAAAAGCAGCCCCCGCAATCGCCAGCGCCGCACGTCAGGCTGGTGCCCAGATTTTCACCAATTGCGCAGTTCGTGGCATCGAAAAGGCCACCGGCAGGATCAGCGGCGTCGTGACCGAGAAAGGGCCGATCGGGTGTGACAGTGTGGTATTGGCCGGCGGCGCCTGGTCGAGGCGCTTTTGCGGAAACGCCGGCATCAAACTCAAACAGCTATCCGTTATCGGTTCCGTACAACGCACAGCACCGATGGATATTGGCTTGGAGATTTCCTTCTCCGGCGGCAAATTCGCCGCCCGCAAACGCCAGGACGGTGGCTATACAATCACCCATCGCCATCTCAGCGTTGCCGACATCGTCCCGGCATCGTTCCCGCAGTTCTTCGATTTTCTCCCAGCATTGAGAATGGATTGGGCCGGGATCAAGCTGCGCCTTGGCTCGCGTTTCATCGACGAGGCAAGGCTCGCCCGGCACTGGTCACTCGATCAGGCCTCGCCGTTTGAACTGATCCGGACCCTCGACCCGGCGCCGATAGCATCAATTCTGGATGAGGCCATCGCCTCGCTGAGTACATGTTATCCAGCATTTGCCAACCTCAAGATCGTCGAGCGCTGGGGCGGATGTATCGACGTGACGCCCGATGCGGTGCCGGTCGTTTCGGAAGTCGACCATCTCCCCGGCTTCTACATCGCCACCGGATTTTCCGGCCACGGCTTCGGCATCGGCCCTGGTGCCGGCAAACTCATGGCCGAGATTGTCACCGGCACCACACCATGTGTCGACCCGAAACCGTTCCGTTACTCGCGCATGATAGACGGCACTAAGCTAATGCCGATGGCCGGGATTTGAGCAGGGGAAGGTTAAACTCGTCACACCCGTGCAGACATCCTTGGGTCTGACCCGAGGGCCCATGTCACCGCTTGCTCAGAACATGTTGACAGACGGATCCCAAGATCAGGCCTGAGAAAAACAATGCCGAAGCCGCAGTCATCACACAATTACATATGCACCGCCCGCCCCGCCACGGCCATCGCGGCTTCCTTAACCGCTTCTGACAGTGTCGGATGGGCATGACAGGTGCGGGCCAGATCTTCAGCTGAGCCACCGAACTCCATCAGCACCGCGGCTTCGTGGATCAGCTCTCCAGCCTGCGCACCGACAATATGCACCCCGAGCACCCGGTCGGTCTTGGCATCGGCCAGCACTTTCACGAAACCATCCGTTGTCTGATTTGCTTTGGCGCGCCCATTGGCCAAAAACGGGAACTTGCCAGCCGTATACTCGATGCCGGCCTCCTTGAGCTCCTCCTCTGTCTTCCCGACCGCGGCCACCTCCGGTCCGGTGTAGACCACACCCGGGATCACGTCATAGTTCACATGGCCCGATTGGCCGGCGAGAATCTCGGCCACAGCAATTCCCTCGTCTTCGGCTTTGTGCGCCAGCATGGCGCCCCGCACGCAATCCCCGATCGCATAAATGCCGTCTATATTGGTCTTGAAATGATCATCAATCTCGACCATGCCGCGCTCACAAACCGCAACGCCGGCTTCAACTAGCCCGAGACCCTCGGTGTAAGGCACACGACCGATCGCCACCAGAACGACATCGGCATCGAAGGTCTCGGCATCACCGCCCTTGGCCGGTTCGACGGTGACCTTGACGCCCTTTTTGGACGTCTCGACACCGGTCACCTTGGTCGAGAGCTTGAAATCGAACCCTTGGCGTTTGAGGAGACGCTGGAAGTTCTTTGCAACTTCGGCATCCATGCCCGGCAGGATCCGGTCGAGAAATTCGACACAGGAAATCCTCGCTCCGAGTCGCTGCCACACAGACCCCAGCTCAAGCCCGATGACGCCGGCACCAACCACAACCAGGTGGCCTGGCACCTTTGTCAGATCAAGCGCTCCTGTTGAAGATACAACCTGCTTTTCATCGATCGCGACGCCGGGCAAGCGGGCGACGTCTGAGCCGGTGGCGATGACGATGTTCCTGGTCTCGATGACCTGCGGCTTGCCTTTTTCCGGCGTCACTTCAACCTTACCGCTCCCGAGAATCTTGCCGGTTCCGTGAAATTCGGTAACCTTGTTCTTCTTGAAAAGAAAAGCGATGCCCTTTGTGTTACCGTCGATGGCTTCAGTCTTGAACGCCATCAGCTTCTTGTGGTCGAGTTTCGGCGCGGCGATACTGATGCCCATTTTGTCAAACGCATGCCCGGCTTCGGCAAACAGTTCCGATGCATGAAGCAGCGCCTTTGACGGGATGCAGCCGACATTGAGACACGTACCGCCATGCGCGGCACGTTTCTCAACCACCGCAACCTTCATGCCCAATTGCGCTGCACGGATCGCACACACATAGCCGCCCGGGCCGGTTCCGATAACAGTCAGGTCGAAAACATCAGCCATGACGTCCCCTCATTCATTTTTGAGTTTTAAAGATCGAGGATCATGCGCTCTGGATCTTCCAGGCACTCTTTGACCCGCACCAGGAAGGTGACCGCTTCCTTGCCGTCGACGATGCGATGGTCATAGCTGAGCGCCAGATACATCATTGGTCGCACCTTGATCTCTCCGTCGACCACCATCGGCCGCTGTTGGATCTTGTGCATGCCGAGAATGCCGGATTGCGGCGCATTGAGGATTGGCGTTGACATCAGCGAGCCATAGACCCCGCCATTTGAGATGGTGAACGTGCCGCCCTGCATGTCGGCAATCGACAAGTCGCCATCGCGCGCCTTTTTACCGAGCCCAGCAATTGCCAGCTCGATACCGGCCAACGACAACCTATCAGCATCCCGCACCACCGGCACGACCAGTCCCTTGTCGGTGCCGACCGCCACGCCGACATGGTAGTAGTTCTTGTAGACCAGGTCGTCGCCATCGATCTCGGCATTGACCGCCGGAATGTCTTTCAGAGCCTGAATGCAGGCTTTGACGAAAAAACTCATGAATCCAAGTTTGACGCCATGTTTCTTTTCAAACAAATCCTTAAACTGGCTGCGCACCGACATCACGCTGGTCATGTCGACCTCGTTGAATGTGGTCAGCATGGCCGCCGTGTTTTGGGCATCTTTCAAGCGCCGGGCGATCGTCTGACGTAGACGCGTCATCCGCACCCGCTCTTCGCGTGAAGCATCATCCTCCGCAACCGGCGCCCGGGCCGTTACCGGGGCAGGTGCCGGCGCGGCACTGCCTTTTGCAATAAAATCAAGCACGTCACCCTTGGTCAGCCGACCATCCTTGCCGGTTCCGGTGACCGCCGACGTGTCAACCTTGTTCTCCTCGACCAGTTTTCGCACCGCTGGAGACAATGGCGTGCTGCCAACCTCAGCCTCGGCAGCCGCCGCCGGTGCCGCATCGGCAGGAGGTGCAGGCTTGGCAGCCGACGGTTTGGTCGGCGCCGCGGCCGCATCGCCTTCAGCGATAGCCCCCAATAGCGCACCAACATTCACCGTCTCGCCGGTGTCTGCATCAATCGCGGACAAGACACCGCTGGCTGGTGCTGGCACTTCCAGCGTAACTTTGTCGGTTTCCAGTTCGACCAGCGGCTCATCGGCACTGACTTGTTCACCTGCCTGCTTGAACCATTGCGCAACCGTTGCTTCGGTGACCGACTCGCCAAGTGCAGGGACACGGATTTCTGTTGTCATGCTTGCCTCTTTAGGGACTGCTTGATCCAAAGGTTCGGCTGGAATGCCTCACCCATCGCCCAGAGCATCATCAAGAAACTGCTTGAGCTCGGCCAGATGCTTGCCCATCAGACCCGTAGCGGTGGCTGCAGATGCCGGTCGGCCGGTATAGCGCGGCCGCTTGTGCTTGGCGTCGATATAGTTGAGCACCCATTCGATATTCGGCTGCACAAAGCTCCACGCCCCCATGTTGTAGGGTTCCTCTTGGCACCATACGATCTCTGCCTGGGAAAATCGCGACAGCTCGTTGACCAACGCACGGTGCGGGAACGGGTAGAGTTGCTCGACGCGCATCAGATAGATGTCTTTGATACCGCGCTTGTCACGCTCGTCAAGCAAATCAAAATAGACCTTGCCGCTACATAGCACCACCCGCCGAATTTTCTTGTCAGCCACCAACTTGTGCGCACTGTCATCATGCTGGGCGTCATCCCACAGCACACGGTGGAACGTTGAATCCGATCCCATTTCATCCAGCCGCGAAACGCATCGCTTGTGCCGCAACAGCGATTTCGGCGTCATCAAAATCAGTGGTTTCCGAAAATCACGTCGCATCTGGCGGCGCAAAATGTGGAAATAGTTGCTCGGCGTGGTGCAGTTCGCGACTTGCATGTTGTCTTCAGCGCACATTTGCAAGAACCGCTCGAGCCTCGCCGACGAGTGTTCTGGTCCCTGCCCCTCGTAGCCATGGGGCAACAGGCACACCAACCCCGACATGCGTAGCCACTTACGCTCGCCCGACGAAATGAACTGGTCAAACAGCACCTGGGCGCCGTTGGCAAAGTCGCCGAACTGTGCTTCCCACAAAACCAGCGAGTTTGGTTCGGCCAGAGTGTAGCCGTATTCGAAGCCCAGCACGGCTTCTTCCGACAGCATCGAATTGACGATCTCGATCTTCGCCTGATCCGGACGGATGTAATTGAGCGGTGTGTGTCGGCCTTCAGTTTCCTGGTTGATCAATACGGCATGGCGTTGCGAGAACGTGCCGCGTTGCACATCCTGGCCCGACAGGCGCACCGGAACGCCTTCGATCAGCAATGTGCCGAATGCGAGGCTTTCCGCTGTCGCCCAATCAATATCGTGACCTGCCTCGATTGTCTTGCGGCGAACATCTATCACCCGCCTAAGCGTTCGGTGCAGTTTGAAATTCTCGCTCACTGTCGTGAGTTTGAGGCCGACTTCCCTAATCGTCGCGACTTCGACACCTGTCTTGCCGCGACGCGGGTCATCGCTGGCTGAAGCACGCTCGATCCCGGCCCAACGCCCATCAAGCCAATCCGCCTTGTTAGGCTTGTAGGCCTCTGCCGCTTCAAAGTCGTCCTCCAGCCGCTGGCGGTAGGTTGCCTTCATGCCGACAAACTCATCCTCGGTGATTAGCCCCTGATCGATCAGCCGTTTTGAATAGACTTCTACAGCACTCGGATGAGTTTTGATCCGGCTGTACATCTTCGGTTGGGTGAAAAACGGTTCATCCGATTCATTATGGCCGAACCGGCGATAGCAGAACATGTCAATCACTACGGGTCGGGCAAAAATCTGCCGGAATTCGGTCGCGATCCTGGCTGCATACACCACGGCTTCAGGATCATCCCCGTTCACATGGAATATTGGTGCCTCGATCATCTTTGCGACATCCGAAGGATAGGGTGATGACCGGGCAAAGATCGGGCTCGTGGTAAAGCCGATCTGGTTGTTTACGATGAAGTGGAGCGACCCGCCCGAGCGGTGCCCGCGCAGACCTGACAGACCGAAGCATTCCGCCACCACGCCCTGACCGGCAAAGGCAGCATCGCCATGGATCAGCAGCGGCATTACGCTGGTACGCTTGTCGTCGCCATATTGATCCTGTTTGGCACGGGCCTTGCCCAGCACCACCGGATCGACAATCTCGAGATGCGACGGATTGGCGGTCAGCGACAGGTGCACATTGTTGCCGTCAAACTCACGGTCCGACGAAGAACCCAGATGATATTTGACATCTCCGGAACCTTCCACTTCATCCGGAGTTGACGAACCTCCTTTGAACTCATGAAAAATTGCCGTGTACGATTTGGCCATCACGTTCGACAAAACGTTGAGACGCCCGCGGTGCGCCATGCCGAGGACGATGTCATTAACGCCCATGGCACCGCCACGCTTGATGATCTGTTCAAGAGCCGGAATCATCGCTTCGGCGCCGTCAAGGCCGAACCGTTTGGTACCGGTGTACTTGACGTTCAAGAAGTGCTCAAAACCTTCCGCCTCGATCAGCTTTTCAAGGATGGCCTTCTTGCCAAACTCCGTGAAAGTGATCTCTTTGTCCGGGCCTTCGATCCGCTCCTGGATCCAGGCCTTTTGGGTCGGGTCGGAAATGTGCATGAACTCGACCCCAAGCGTCGAGCAGTAGGTCCTTTTCAGCAGGGCCAGCATTTCGCGCAAAGTGGCGTTTTCCAGGCCCAGAACATTGTCGATAAAGATCGGCCGGTCGAGGTCGGATTCGTTGAACCCGTAGGACTCCGGAAGCAGCTCGGGTTGATCGTCCTGTTCGCGCAGCTTCAAAGGATCAAGATCAGCCGCCAGATGTCCACGAATTCTATAGGTCCGGATCATCATCAACGCCCGAACGGAGTCGATTGTCGCTTTGCGCAACTGGTCTGTTGACAACGGTGCGCCGGCCCTTTGGGCTTGCTTGGCTACTTTTGGTGCTAGTTCGCGCTCCATGGCCGCCCAGTTGCCGTCGAGCGCCGAGACCATTTCACCATTGACTGGCTGTGGCCAATCTTCGCGCTTCCAGGATGCACCGCGCGCCTGGGCCGCGACGTCTTGAGCATCATCTTTTAGGTCGGCGAAAAAGTCCTGCCATTCATGCTCTACCGACTGCGGATCGGACTGATATTTCGCATAAAGTTGTTCGATGAATTGCGCATTGCCGCCGTACAAAAATGACGTGCGCGCAAACACGTCATTTGCATCAGTTTTGGCCATTGCCTTTTCGGCGGACGATGTTTCGCGCGCCGTCCTCCTGTGCATTCTGTGCCGATCTCAATACTCGCCGGCCACAAGTAAACATATAGCCTTTCGCTAAGCTTGCAACAGCTTAGCAAGGGTTGATCCCAGTGTTGCAGGTGAATCCGCAACAGCAATCCCGGCAGCCTTCAATGCCTCGATTTTGTCTTCCGCACCACCTTTACCGCCAGCAATGATCGCACCGGCATGGCCCATGCGGCGACCCGGCGGCGCCGTGCGCCCAGCGATAAAGCCAACGATCGGTTTTTTTGTCTTGGACTGCTTGATGAAATCAGCTGCTTCTTCCTCGGCCGAACCACCGATTTCGCCGATCATGACAATCTGCTTGGTCTCGTCGTCGGCTAGAAACAGTTCGAGGACGTCAACAAACTCCGTGCCCTTGACCGGATCTCCACCGATACCGACACAGGTCGACTGACCGAGACCGACATCACTGGTTTGTTTGACGGCTTCATAGGTCAGCGTACCCGAACGCGATACGACGCCGACTGAGCCTTTCATATGGATATGCCCAGGCATGATGCCGATCTTACATTGCTCAGGTGTAATGACACCGGGGCAATTCGGTCCAATGAGCCTGGTCGGCGACCCACATAACGACCGCTTGACCTTGACCATATCCATCACCGGGATGCCCTCGGTGATGCAAACGACCAGATCGAGTTCGGCCTCAATTGCCTCGGAAATGGAATCGGCCGCAAATGGCGGTGGCACATAGACCGCGCTGGCATTGGCGCCGGTCTGTTCCTTGGCCTCACTCACCGTGTCAAACACCGGCAGCCTGGCGGTTGAGCCGTCTGCAAGGGTGCCTTCCCATGTCGAGCCACCTTTTCCAGGCGTCACGCCGGCGACCATCTGTGTGCCGTGATAGCTGAGCGCCTGTTCGGTGTGGAAGGTACCGGTCTTGCCGGTCAGCCCCTGAACGATAACCTTGGTATCCTTGTCGACGATAACGGACATCAGGCAGCCTCCCCGACGGCTTCAACGATCTTCTTTGCGGCATCGTCAAGATCATCGGCTGCAATGACATTCAAACCGGACTCGCCGATAATCTTCTTACCCTTTTCCACATTCGTGCCCTCAAGCCGCACCACCAGCGGCACCTCAAGCCCGACATCCTTCACCGCGGTGATGACACCTTCGGCAATCACATCGCAGCGCATGATGCCACCAAAGATATTGACCAGGATACCTTTGACATTGGGGTCCGAGGTAATGATCTTGAACGCAGCGGTAACCTTCTCAGTTGTCGCACCGCCACCAACATCGAGAAAGTTGGCCGGCTCCATACCATACAGCTTAATGATGTCCATGGTCGCCATGGCAAGCCCAGCACCGTTCACCATACAGCCGATCGACCCATCGAGCGCGATATAGCTGAGATCGTACTTGGACGCCTCAAGTTCCTTGGGGTCTTCCTCGGTTTCATCACGCAGTTCCGTAATATCTGGGTGCCGGTAAATCGCATTGGAATCAAAGTTCACTTTGGCATCAAGGCACAGGAGGTCACCTTCACCGGTCACCACCAGAGGGTTGATCTCCAGGAGGCTCATATCGGATTTAGTTACCGCCTCGTAGAGCGACGTAAGCATGCTAGCCATCTGCTTTTGCTGGGCGCCGTTGAGTTCTAGTGCCTTTGACAACCGACGCACATGATGAGGACAGATGTCGGTCGCCGGGTCGACCGTCATCGTGAAGATCTTTTCCGGCGTATCATGCGCCACCTGCTCAATGTCCATTCCACCTTCGGTCGAAGCGATAAAAGCCACCTTCGACGTGGCCCGGTCGACCAGACAGGACAGATACAGCTCACGGGAAATGGAAGACCCGTCTTCGATATAGATCCGGTTCACCGTCTTGCCGGCCGGTCCAGTCTGATGGGTCACCAGCGTCATGCCGAGCATGCGCTCTGCCTCACTTCGCACCTCATCGATCGACTTGACGACCTTCACACCGCCGCCCTTGCCCCGGCCGCCGGCATGGATTTGCGCTTTGACGACCCAAACAGGCCCACCCAGTTCCTCAGCCGCGGTAACCGCTTCGTCAACGGTAAACGCAGGTACACCCTTGGGAACCGGTACGCCGAAAGACTTTAGGATCGCCTTGCCTTGATACTCGTGAATATTCATTTGGTCTCCCCGCTTTTCGCATTCTTGTTACGTCACATTATCGATTTTAGGCAAGATCCGGCGCAATGGCCTTGGCTGCATCCATGAGGCCTCTGACCGCCTTGATGGAATTCTTGAATTCCGCTTTCTCGTCCCCCTCGAGCCTAATTTCGACGATCCGCTCCACACCGCCGGCACCTATGACCACTGGCACGCCGACATATATATCGCTCAACCCGTATTCGCCATTGACCGCGGCAGCACAGGGCAATACGCGCTTCTTGTCCTTCAGGTAGCTTTCCGCCATGGCAATCGCCGAAGACGCCGGAGCGTAATAGGCTGAGCCCGTCCTAAGTAGCCCGACGATTTCCGCACCGCCGTCGCGAGTCCGCTGGACGATTTCATCAATGCGCTTCTGCGTAGTCCATTTCATTGCAACCAGATCCGGCACCGGTATGCCGGCCACGGTCGAATACCGGACCAATGGAACCATACTGTCGCCATGCCCACCCAGCACAAAGGCGGTAACGTCTTCCACCGAAACGCCAAACTCACCGGCCAGAAAATACCGGAAACGTGCTGAATCCAGCACTCCGGCCATGCCTACCACTTTGTTTGTTGGCAGACCGGAGTATTTCTGCAATGCCCAAACCATCACATCCAGGGGATTGGTGATGCAGATCACGAAGGCATTGCTGGCATACTTCTTGATGCCCGCGCCGACCTGGCTCATCACCTTCAGATTGATCTCTAGCAGATCGTCACGGCTCATACCGGGTTTGCGTGGCACCCCTGCGGTGACAACCACCACATCAGCGCCGTCAATCGCTTCATACTTGTTGGTACCGCTCATCGCCGAATCGAAACCTTCGACTGGCGAGCTCTCCGCCAGGTCCAGCGTCTTGCCCTGCGGAAGACCTTCGACAATATCGAACATGACGATGTCGCCGAGTTCTTTCAAACCCGCCAGATGAGCCAGAGTCCCGCCGATCATACCACCGCCAATGAGTGCAATCTTGTTGCGTGCCATGAGATTTCCCTGCTGTACGGGATCACGGACACCAACCCGCATCAAGCACCTTATCTCGTGCGGGCCGCCGCCAATGATCGAAGACGTCTATGAAACGCGGGTTTAGTAGACCGGATATTGCTGCGCGGCAAGATATTCACACACAATTGCGTTCTAGGGTCTGTTGAGTATCAGGGTT
>JAEKFU010000288.1 GCA_016522385.1 Pseudomonadota bacterium | reverse complement strand
TCTGGATCAGCAACTTTGTTAAGTTGTATGTACTCACGAGGGAGTGTTTAGAATGAAAAAACTTCTATTGAGCGCCTCGGCGGCGATCGCCATGTTCGCTGTTACAGGCGCCCAGGCTGGCACGCTTGACGACGTCAAAGCCAAAGGTGAAGTGGCTTGTGTCGTGTCGACCGGCATTGCCGGCTTTGCCTATACGGATGCCGAAGGTAACTGGAAAGGCTTTGATGCCGACTTTTGCCGGGCAACCGCTGCTGCGGTTCTGGGCGATCCGAGCAAGGTCAAGTTTGTGACTTCAACCGGCAAAACCCGCTTCACCATCCTGAATTCCGGTGAAGGCGACGTGCTTTGGCGCAACACGACGTGGACATATGTCCGCGACGTTGACGTGAAGCTCGCCTTCCAGGGCGTCAACTACTATGACGGCCAAGGCTTTATGGTGCCGAAGGCCCTCGGTGTTTCCAGTGCCAAGGAACTGGACGGTGCATCTGTGTGCATTCAGACCGGTACTACGACCGAATTGAACCTGGCGGACTTCTTCCGCAGCAACAACATTAAGTATGAACCGGTGCCCATCGAGACCAACGACGAAGCGCGCACGAACTATCTGGCGGGCCGCTGCGACGTCTATACGACGGACGCTTCGGGCCTGGCGGCGACGCGGTCGACCTTTGAAAAGCCTGGCGATCATGTTCTGTTGCCGGAAATCATCTCCAAGGAGCCGCTTGGCCCTGCCACGCGTCATGGTGACGACCAGTGGTCAGACGTGGTACGATGGGTCTTAAATGCGACGGTTACGGCTGAGGAGCTGGGCGTTACCCAGGCCAATGTCGACGAGATGGCCAAAGGTGGCGGCGACAACCCGGAAGTCAAGCGGCTGCTGGGTGCAGAGGGCGACCTTGGTGCGATGCTCGGCATGGAGAAGGATTGGGCACACAAGGTGATTAAGGCTGTGGGCAACTACGGCGAGATCTTTGACCGTAACATCGGTCCGAACACACCAATTGGCTTGGAGCGTGGTCTGAATGCGCTTTGGAGTCAGGGCGGCCTGATCTATTCACCGCCGTTCCGTTAAGAACGTCGGCCGTTTTGGGCCCTTTAACGAGATTGCCGTGCCGGGAGCGTTCCCGGCACGGACTACCGCAAAGAGGACCGGCCTTGCCGGTTCTATGGAAAATCAAGAATAATAACACTCTTTGCGGAAACTGAATTTGCGGCCGTTTGGCCGACCATTCAGGGACAAGGGGTGGACATGTCTACAATTGATATGGCGGGTGGATCGCCGGAACGAAATCCAATCGCTCGGCTTTGGTATGATAAGGAGACGCGATCGGTCATTTTGCAGATCCTTACGATCATACTGCTTCTGACATTTTTTGGTTATATCATTGCCAATGCCATCGAGAATTTGAGGCTTCTCGGCAAGACGTTCAGCTTCACGTTTCTGTTTGAGCCGGCATCCTATGACATCAATCAGCATCTGATTGACTATTCTTCCACCAGTACGCATTTGCGCGCTGGAATTGTCGGTATCCTCAATACATTGCTGGTGGCTGTGTGCGGCATCATCCTGGCGACGATACTCGGCTTCATAATGGGGGTGTTGCGGCTGTCGCCGAACTGGCTGGTAAACCGGCTGATCTATTGCATAATTGAATTTGTCCGCAACGTGCCGGTCCTGCTGCATATTCTGCTGGTGCACGGCATCATAGTGCACACCCTGCCGCAGCCGCGCGGTCTGCCGGATTGGGCGAACTGGGGCGATACATTCTTTCTGACCAATCGTGGCCTTTTCATGCCGAGCCCGGAATTCGGCGGTGCGTTCTGGCTGGTCTGGATCGCGTTCTTTGCGGCGATCGGTTTCTCGATCTGGTTCAAGAAATACGCCAAGAAGATTCAGGATGATACCGGACGAATCCTGCCGGTTTTCTGGACCAGTGTCGGCGCCATCATCGGCTTGCCGCTGGTGGCTTATTTCATCACCGGGATGCCTCTGTCCTGGGAGATCCCGACACTTGGTAAGTTCAACCTCAAGGGCGGCATGACAATCCGGCCCGAATTCATGGCGCTTTGGCTGGCGCTGTCCATCTACACGGCCTGCTTCATTGCCGAAATAGTGCGTGCCGGTATCCTGTCGGTCTCTAAAGGGCAGTGGGAGGCCTCGCAGGCGCTCGGCGCCAGCCGCGGCCTGACTTTGAAGAATGTCATCATACCGCAAGCGCTCCGAGTGATTGTGCCGCCACTTACCAGTCAGTATCTCAACATCACAAAGAACTCTTCGCTGGCGATCGCCATCGGCTACATGGATATCGTCGCAACGATTGGCGGTATCTCGCTGATGCAGACCGGCAAAGAGATGGAGACGATGATCATCGTTCTGCTGTTCTATCTGACTGTCTCGCTGCTGATCTCGGCGTTCATGAACTGGTACAACAAGCGTATTAAGCTGGTCGAGCGGTAGGAGAGAGCACATGACAACACAAGATCAAGCTGTTCAATCCTACGCGCCGGGCGAACATCCCGACCTGCCGGCGCCGATGCTGACATCAGGACCACTGTTCTGGATCAAGGAGAACCTGTTTTCGAGCTGGCTTAATGTCGTCCTTACGGTATTGACGATGTTGCTGTTGTGGGCGGTCATTCCACCGCTGCTCAGCTGGGCGTTCGTGGATTCGGTGTTTACCGCGGCCGACCGCAATGAATGCCGTGAGCTGGGGTCTGGCGCCTGTTGGGCGTTTATCTCCGAGCGGTTCACATTCTTCATCTATGCGTTCTATCCGGCCGGTGAACGCTGGCGGGTAAACCTTGCGTTCATATTGATGATACTTGCGCTGGTTCCGCTGCTTTATGACAAGACACCCTATCGCAAATATGGTCTGATCTATGCCTGTTTCTTTCCGGTGCTCGCCTATTGGCTGTTGCTCGGCGGATTTGGCCTAAAGGAAGTCGAGACGCATACATTCGGCGGTGTCATGCTCAATCTGGTTATCGGCGTTACGGGCATTGCCTGCTCGCTGCCGATCGGCATTCTCTTGGCGCTTGGCCGGCAGTCCAACATGCCCGTGGTGAGGATGCTTTGCGTCGTGTTCATCGAGTTCTTCCGGGGCGTACCGCTAATCACCATCCTGTTCGTCGCCTCGACCATGCTGAGCTATTTCCTGCCGCCAGGCTCGGAGTTCGATCTGTTGCTTCGGGTGCTGATCATGGTGACGTTGTTCTCAGCTGCATACATGGCTGAAGTGGTGCGCGGCGGCCTGCAGGCAATCCCCAAAGGTCAGTATGAAGCATCGGATTCGATGGGGCTGAAATACTGGCAGTCAATGCGACTGATCGTGCTGCCGCAGGCGCTAAAGATTTCCATTCCCGGCATCGTCAACACCTTTATCGGCCTGTTCAAGGACACGACACTGGTGCTGATCATCGGCCTGCTTGACTTGCTCGGCCTGGGTCGCTCGGCGCTGGCCGACTCTAAGTGGAACGGCCTGTCCACGGAGATCTATATGTCCGTGGCGATTTTCTTCTTTATTTGCTGCTTCGGCATGTCGCGTTATTCGCTGTATCTCGAACGCAAGCTGGAAACAGGGCACGCGCGGTAATCAAGATAGTGATGATGGGATTGTAGAACGATGGCTGCTGTTGAAACATCCGAAAGCGCAGTGAAATCCAGCATTGATACAGCGAGCGAGCCGATCATCCGTATGACTGGCGTGCACAAGTGGTATGGGCAGTTTCATGTCCTGAAGAATATCAACCTCAATGTGCAACCTCGCGAGCGCATAGTGATTTGCGGGCCTTCGGGTTCGGGCAAATCGACCATGATCCGCTGTATCAATCGACTGGAGGAACACCAACAGGGTGAAATCGTTGTCGATGGCGTGGAAATGACAGGCAATCTGAAGAATATCGAAGCCGTCCGCAGCGAGGTTGGTATGGTGTTTCAACATTTCAACTTGTTCCCGCATATGTCTATCCTCGACAACTGCACTTATGGCCCGATCTGGGTGCGTCACATGCCCAAAAAGGAGGCCGAGGATCGTGCAATGCACTACCTTGAACGCGTCCGGATCCCGGAACAAGCCAACAAGTTTCCTGGCCAGCTGTCCGGTGGCCAGCAGCAGCGTGTGGCAATTGCCCGTTCCTTGTGCATGGACCCGAAGATCATGCTTTTTGATGAGCCAACTTCGGCGCTCGATCCGGAGATGATCAAGGAAGTGCTGGAAACAATGGTCGAGCTGGCCGAGACGGGCATGACCATGCTGTGCGTCACTCATGAAATGGGCTTTGCCCGTACGGTTGCCGACCGGGTCATTTTCATGGACTTCGGGCAGATCATCGAAGAGAACGAACCGAACGAGTTCTTCTCCAATGCGCAAAACGAGCGGACGCAGCTTTTCCTCAGCCAGATCCTTCACTGACATTTGCTTGTGAGGCAACGTCACTCTTCTGTGGGCTGTATGGCAAGAGCCGACGTGCGGCAGCGATCATGATTGCCGGCCATTGGAGTTGAACTCATGAAGGTTGTCCGCAGCCAAGATCATCGCAAGCATTTCCCCAAAGGCGAACTTTTTGGCGGTCAACTCGTGCGACCGTTCGAATGTCCTGAAAGATGGGACTATATTGTAATGCGCCTTGAGGAGACCGGCTTCAACGATGTGGTTGACCCGGATCAGCCTGACATGGAACGCGTTGCCAAAGTCCATGATGCCGCATATATGAGGTTTCTCGAAGCGGCCTGGCCATTGTGGGAAGCAGAAGGTTTTCCCGGTGAGGCTTTGCCAACCGTTGTCCCGGCCCGACGTATGCGGCAGCGCGAACCAGACCATATCGACGGCAAGCTCGGCTATTACTGCATGGCCATCGAGACGGCGATTACCGCGGGCACCTGGCAGGCGGCCAGGGCCAGCGCCGCAATCGCGCAGACCGGACAGAAATTCGTTTCTGGCGGCGAAAAGGGCGTCTTTTCGCTGTGCAGACCGCCTGGACATCATGCGGCTCGAGATCTTTATGGCGGTTACTGCTTTTTGAACAACGCGGCAATCGCTGCGCAGGGTTTTCTTGATGACGGGGCAGGGAGGGTCGCCATTCTGGACGTCGACTTCCACCACGGTAACGGCACACAGGACATCTTTTATGAGCGAAGCGATGTGTTGTTCGTTTCGCTGCACGGCAGACCTGAAGATGCATTTCCTCATTTCCTGGGATATGCCGATGAGACAGGAGCAGGCGCCGGCGAGGCGTACAATGTCAACTACCCGATGGCGCCAGGGACAAGGTATGGCGAGTGGGGCGAAGCGCTCGAGCAGGGCTGTCAGCGTATCACGGACTATGGCCCGGATGCCCTGGTCGTTTCGCTCGGTGTTGACACTTATGAAAAGGACCCGATCAGTTTTTTCAAACTGACGTCGGATGATTTCCTCACGTACGGTGGGCATCTCGCCAAGTTGGAGCTGCCGACACTCTTTGTCATGGAAGGCGGCTATGCGGTGGAAGAAATCGGGATCAATACGGTCAATGTTCTGACCGGATTTGCAGGCGGCTAGGAGGGAATGCATGGATACGCGCAATTTCAACTATGATACCGAGGCGATCTGGCAAAAGGACCGCGACCACTGCATGCACCCGTGGACCGATTTTTCCGAATTCAAGGAAAAGGGCTCGATGGTCGTGGCCGAAGCGGATGGGGCTTATATCTTCGATTCCGAAGGCAACCGCTTTATCGACGGTATTGGCGGCTTGTGGTGTGTGAATGTCGGCTATGGCCGCGACGAAATCGCCCAGGCAATGGCGGATCAGGCCCGGCGCATGTGCTATTTCTCATCTTTTGGCCATCACACGTCGATACCGGCTGCTGAATTGTCGGCCAAACTTGCCGACCTGGCGCCCGGTTCGCTCAATCATGTCTTCTACGGTACCGGCGGTTCAATGGCCAATGATACGGCGGTACGACTGATCCACTTCTATTTCAACAGGCTTGGCAAGCCGGACAAGAAGAAGATCATCACCCGGCACGACGGTTATCACGGTTCGACTTACATGGCGATGTCACTGACCGGGGTTGCCTTTGACCATCAGGGCTTTGACCTGGTCGGCGGCGACCTCATTCACCGAGTGTCATGCCCCAATATGTATCGGCGTCCAGACGGCATGAACTTGGAAGAGTATTCCCGCCACCTGGTCGATGAATTTAGAACCAAAGTTGAGGCGCTTGGGGCTGAGCATGTCGCGGCGTTCTTTGCCGAACCGATTATGGGCGCGGGTGGTGTGCAGGTGCCGCCACCGGGTTATCTGAAGAGCATTCGGGATATCTGCCGTGAGAATGACATCATTTTTGTCGCTGATGAGGTGGTCACCGCCTTTGGCCGTCTCGGGCACTTCTTTTCCAGCAAGAACGTGTTTGATATCGAGCCCGATTTCATCTCCAGTGCCAAGGGCCTGACGTCTGCGTATGCGCCGTTGTCGGCATCGATCTTCTCAGATGCGGTCTATGATGTCATCAGCGTGCCACAGGCCGAAGGGGCGCTGTTCACGCACGGCTTTACCTATTCCGGCCATCCGGTAAGCTGTGCGGCGGCGTTGGCCAATATCGCGATCATGGAGCGTGAGGACATTTGCGGCCATGTGCGTAGCGTCGGGCCGTATCTCGAAAAACGACTTGGCGGCCTGCGTGACCTGCCGATTGTCGGCGACGTGCGCGGCAGCCACTTTATGATGTGTGTGGAAAACGTTGCCGACAAACAAAGCAAGGCGCTGTTTGCGCCCGAAATCCGAATTGGCAACCGGATCGCCGCGGCCTGCCAGAAGCGAGGCGTTATCGTGCGGCCGATCGCGCATCTCAATGTTCTCTCGCCGCCTTTGGTTATGAGCAAGGCGCAGATCGATGAGATGGTGAGTGTGCTGCGGGCCTCGATAAAAGAGGTGATGGATGATCTGGTGCGCGAAGATATTTGGTTAGACTGATCACTGATCGGGGTTCGGGTGGACAAGTTGGACGAGAGAGTGAAACCACAGATGGAGTCGCCGTCATACCGGCTACCGGCGCTCGACCAGGACTACCTACTCGGCGACAGCACACGCGGCGTTCGGTTCTTGCTGGAGTATTCCAAGGCCGAGGAGATCCTGCGTAGCTGGCGCATAGTTTCGACGATTGTGGTGTTCGGCAGCGCCCGCGTGGCGCCGGAAGTGAACGGGAACAGCGGTCGCTGGTACCAGATGGCGCGGGAATTTGGTGCTCTTGCCTCTCGCAAGGGCGGTGCTCTGAAGGGTAATGCCGGCTCGGACGAATTGCGCAACGTGATTGCTACGGGCGGCGGGCCAGGCATTATGGAAGCGGCGAACCGGGGGGCCGCGGACGCCGGTGCACCAACAATTGGGTTTAACATCACATTGCCACATGAACAGGAGCCAAACGGTTATTCGACCCCTGAACTGACATTCAATTTTCACTACTTTGCGATGCGGAAGATGCATCTGGCGATGCGGGCCAGTGCACTGGTGGTGTTTCCCGGTGGGTTTGGCACCCTTGATGAGTTGTTTGAAATTCTAACACTCAGACAAACCGGCAAGATGCCGAAAATTCCGATCGTTCTGGCCGATGGCGACTATTGGAACTCGATTGTCAGCTTCCAGAGCATTGCCGATAACGGCATGATCAGTCCGGATGATCTCAGCTTGTTCGACTTTGGCAATGAAGCCGCAGCAATCTGGCAATGCCTCATCGACCGAGGTCTAAGGGCGTAAATCAGCAAGATCTCTAGAGCAGGATTGTTTTCAGATGAGATCGCCTGGAACGTGAATCATTCTCAATCATATTGAAGTCGTTCACGCTTTTCCGGTTGTTTTTCGATCAACACCAGACCTGATTTGGGCGGGGACGCTAGAATCCGCCGCGCTATGTTCCAAGAAAACGACAATGTAGGAGTCTTGGCCCTGGGAACGGTCGGCCAGGGCGTAACGGACGCGGCGCTGGACACTCCTTCGATTGCTGGAAAAGCCAATCTGGCCGGCAACGATTGCACGCGGGTTATCGACAACCTGCTTGACGATGAGATTGAATGGCCGGCTGAAAGTCAGCCGAAGGGTGGTACGTTTTTCGCCGTTCTGGTTGGTTGCCAGAGCGGACAGGATTTCGTTGGCAAAGGCGGGGTTATATGCGGCAATCCTCCGTTCCGGCGTCAGTACCATGACCGGCACCGGGCATGCGGTGATGATTGCAGCAAGGCCGGTGTCACCGGTCTGGATCGATTTCAGTACCAGTTCTTGGCGTAGGCGGTTCAGACAATAGGTGCGCAAGGCAGAGGTCCTGTTGGTCGACTCGTCAAGCTCTTCGACGACGCGAAAGACCAGCGAATTCAGCGAAATTGAATCGGTTCTTGCGAGTTCCTGAAGTTGGTCCCAATAGATGTCTTCCAAACGAATCGATACTCGCCGACCGGCCTTTTGCAGGACTTTCAAGCTTGTTTGGGTGAGGGCAGCCGAAGCCCTGTCTTCAGGTCGTTTTAACATTTGAGCGGCAACTAAAGTCACATTGCGGGGGTCTTCCAACTGCGTTCATTGTCGGAAAACAATGAGCTCCACGTTTCGGCCACATATTAAACAAGAATATGACAAAACACATAACATATTATGAGTTTTGATCACAACCTTCCTTTGCGCCGTCTGGCACGGCACCTGCATATCTGCAACTTAACGAAATTAACAAAATATTATCCATTGGACCGCGCGAACCGATGAGTGACCGGCCGCAAGGAGTGACAGGATGACTGAGCGTACCGAACTCGGTG
>JAEKFU010000244.1 GCA_016522385.1 Pseudomonadota bacterium | reverse complement strand
CCACTGCATCGACCGACATCACGACATCGACACTGCCGGCTCCATAACCGGAAACCTTCCTCTCAGTGGATTCTGTTGCCGGCTTTTTGGCCGGCTTCTTGGCGGATTTCGCCGCTACAGGTTTTTTTGCCGACTTCTTCGCCGGCTTCCTGACCGGTTTTTTCGCTGGTTTCTTCGGTGCCGTCGCCATGTCAGTGCGCCCCCAGATAGGCATCAATCACCCGGCTGTCATTCTGTATCTCTTCCGGCGTCCCCTCGGCCAGCAGCTCGCCATGCGCCAGGCAATAGATTTGATCGGCCAGGTTCATAATCACCCGCATATTGTGCTCGATAACGAATAGCGTAATGTCGAATTGCTCATTGGCCTTCTTCAGCCGGTCGATCAGACCGTTGATCAGTGTCGGGTTGATGCCAGCCGTCGGCTCATCCAACATCAGCACAGATGGTTCGTTCATCAGCGCCATGGCAAATTCCAAGAGCTTTTGTTGGCCAAACGACAGATCGCCACCCAGCAGCTTGCGCTTTTCATAGAGCCCGACGAATTCCAATAATGACAGGGCTTTCTCACGGTCGGCCTTGGAATGGGATGCGAACATGTCCATGAATTCCGCCCGACGGTGAGGGATCGAGATCAGCATGTTCTCCACGCAGTTCATCTTGCCGTAGATGCGGGTCTGCTGGAATGTCCTTAGCAGTCCGAGCCGAGCGATTTGCTGGACCTGCAGCTTTGAGATTTCCTGTCCCTCAAACGTGATTGACCCCTCATCGATCGGGTGGAACCCAACGATCGAATTGAACAGCGTCGTCTTGCCCGACCCGTTCGGGCCGATCAGCCCGGTGATCGCACCTTTCTTCACCTTGAGGGAGATGTCATGGTTGGCCACTACACCGCCAAAGTTTTTCGAGACACCGGTCACTTCAATTATATTGCTCATTCCGCTGCCTCCACTTTGCCGCTCTCATCGACGGTGAGGCCGAACCATTCTGGGCGCATTCGCATCAACCAGCCCATCAGGCCTTCCTGGAAGTAGACCACCGTAATGACGATCAACGCACCTAGCGCAACCCATTGCCAGCCGAGAAAATAGTTCCATGTCACCTCCTTGAATACATGGAAGACGATGGCGCCGACCACCGGACCCCACAAGGTTCCCTTGCCGCCGAGCAGCACGCAGACCACCATGAAGATACCGAGATTGATCGTCTGGTAGGCCGTTTCGAGCGGCTCAAAATGAATGAGCTGGAACGCGGAAATGGCCCCGGCAATGCCTACAAAGAAAGCCGCCATCGCCCACGCTGTAAGCTTATAGCGCAGCGTGTGCAGACCCATTCCCTCCGCCTTGTCCTCATCATCGCGAATGGCGTTCATGGCAAGGCCGAACCGTGTCCCGTAAAGCCATTTGAGAAACAGGAAGATGCCGATGCCGAGTCCAGCAAAGAGGAAATAGAATACGATTTTGCCCTGGTCGAGATCCCCCGGATAGACCGGCAGGGCAATGCCTTGACCACCGCCGACCCAGTCCCAGTTTGAAACTAGCTCGCCGGCTGCAATCGCCACGCCCAGTGTACCGATGGCGAAATACGGCCCGCGCAGGCCGAACGTGATGAAGCCGATGATCACCGCGCACACCGCGCAAAACAATCCAGCTGCTAGGGATCCTAGCGCCATGCCAGCAAAATACTGGGCCCAGGTAAACTTGAACGTGCCACCGCCGGCCGCATCGGTATAGTCGGCGACATTGTAGACCAGGCTGATGGTGACGATGGCGGCGACATACATCCCGGTGCCGTAAAAGAAAATGTTGCCCAGCGAATTATAGCCCATTTGCCCGCCGGTCAGATCCCAGGTGAGCGCCACGATGATCATCAGCCACAAAGTTGCCAGCTGCGTCCCATAGGCCGGGAACAGAAACGGCGCGATAGCAGCAACAATCAGCAGCACGGTGTAGAGAACTGTCTTGTTCATCGCCTTGGCTCCCTACTTCAATACCTGGCGCACTCGGCGCTGTTGCGCTAGACGGACCATCAGAACCAGCAACAACAACAGCACGGCAATAGCCTGTTGATAGCCAATACCGAAAACATGCGCGCCATATTGTTCCAGCATGCCGATACCGAGACCGGCGGCGATTACGCCCGGCAGGTTTCCGAGACCAGCGGCCGTGACGATGACGAACGAGCGTATCGAATAGGTGATGCCGTAGAATGGCTGGATCAGCCACACCATGACGATAATCGCCCCGGCCGCCCCGCAGATCGCCGCGTTGAGCGAAAAGGTGAAGCCGTAGACCTTGTCGGTATCGATGCCCATCACTCTTGCTGCGCGCGGGTTCTGCGCCGTCGCACGGATCGCCTGTCCCATCCGGCTGGTCTTCATGAAATAGATCACACCGGCCGCCAGCCCGGCGGCCATGATCACACCGATCAGTTTGGCGATCGGCACATCGACAAACCCGTCAAAGAAGTAGAGCGTCTCATATTCCAGCTTCACGCTTTGCGTGTCCGAGCCAAACAGCAAATTGAGGATCTGCGCCATCATGATCGCCACCCCGAAAGTCGCCAGCAGTGAGGTAAAAAGATCGCGCCCGATCACCCGCGAGATTACCAGTTTGTAGATGATCCACCCGATACCCCACAGCATGACAAAGGCAATCGGCACCCCGAGCAGCGGCGGCAGGCCCTTGCCGGTCAGCCACCAGGCAATATATCCGCCGGCCATCACGAAATCGCCTTGTGCCAGATTCTTGACGTTCATCACGCCCCACACCAGCGCCAAACCGTAGGCCGCCAGCGCAAACAGCGCACCGATCATTAGCCCGTCAAGGATGATCTTGACGTTGACGACGGGAAATTCGAACAACATCCCGATATTGCCAAATACTTGATCCATGCCGTCCGTTCCCTCTTAACGGATTACGGTCATATCGCAGTGTCTTTTTCTTCTTATGCTGCGCTGTCAAACAAACGGGCCGGGCATCAGTCTGGTGACGCCCGGCCCATCATCATCGTTCTATGGCCTTACTTCGCCATCCGCGGATAGTTCAGCTTGTGCGAGGCAAATTCGGACGGCGCCACAACATTGTACTTGCCGTCTTGAATTTGGCGCAGCACCATTGGCTTGGCAATGTTGTTGCCTTCCGGCGCGAACTTGATCTTGCCATAAAAGGTCATCAGTTCAGTCGATGCCAGTGCATCACGCACTTTTTCCTTGTCCAGCGACTTGGCCCGCTCAAAGGCATCTTTGAACACATAGACCGCGGCCGAAGCCTGTGCTGTTTGATAAGGCACCGTCTTGTCCGAATACTCCGTGAAAGCAGCCTTGAACTCCTTTTCATAGTTTGCGGCCGTTCCAAAGATAGGGTCCTCGTAGGACAGGGTCTCTGCCCATTGCGTCGAACACAGGATGTCATTGGCGACATCACCAAATTTACCGGTCACGTCGGCAGCCTCACAGTGGGTGATCGCGATCATCGGAACGTCGATCTTCATTTCGCCGATCTGGCGTACGGCGGTCGCGGCACCCTTGGAGTGTCCGGAAACAATCAGCAGATCCGGTTTGAGCAGTTTTACCTTGGTCAGGATGGCGCTCATGTCCGACAGATCACGCGGCAGCTTTTCGTCGATCACCACGTTCATGCTGTACTTCTTGGCATCATCGAGCACACCAGCCCGGATATCCAGCGAAAACGGGTCGTTCTCAACGGCCACCGCGACTTTCACCGACGAGGTCTCCTTGCCGGCTTCCTTAGCTTTTTCCGCTGCAAGCGTGACGGCCGAGGCTAGATATTGCTCCGATGTCGACAAAACGGCGAACAGATACTTGCGGCCCTTGTTGAACAGCGAACGTGAGGCGCCTTCTGCTTCGACCATCGGGATCTTGTATTTCTCGGTGACCGGCGCAATCGCCTTGGTGAGACCGGACGAGTACGGCCCAAGCATGTACTGGACCTTGTCCTGGCTGATCAGTCGTTCGGCCAGGGTCGCGCCGCGATCACCCTTGGACTCATCATCATAATAGATGACGTTGAAATTGTAGCACTTGTCGCCAATCTTGATACCGCCATTTTCCTTGATCTTCTGGATGGCAAATTCATAGCCGTTCTTGGCGTGGATACCGTTGGTGGCATATTTACCTGTCAGCGATATCGCCGAACCGAGCGTAATCTGCTCACACTCCATTGCCGATGCGGTCATCGGCATCGCCACCAGCGCGGCGGTAACGGCAAATCCAAGCCCTATCCCGCGTAGTTTCATCATGTTGGTCTTCCTCCCATTTACTGCTTCTTCAACAACCATTTACGAAAGCATGGACCGCTACAGCCGGCCATTTTTCCTCCGGCCGTCCGTTAAGTTTTATTGCGCTGATAGTGCAAAGGCAACTCAATATCGAAATCTCACGCCTAACGGTTAACGTGCCGGTCATCGCGGACTGCGGGACAGCCGCTTGATTTCATCATTGAGAACACCTAGGCCGCCTTGGGACTGTTGAGTATCAGGATTGCAGTTTTGGCATCCGCAACAGCACGGCACAGAACTTGGTAAAGCAGAGAGGCTGCAATGACAGAATTCATTCTCCATCATTATCCACCCTCACCGGTCACGGAAAAAATCCGGACCGGATTTGGTCTCAAATCGCTTGCCTGGCGCTCCGTTGAACAAAACCGTCTTCCTGACCGCCCCGAACTATTTGCGATGACCGGTGGCTACCGACGTATTCCGGTCCTGCAGATTGGTGCCGACATCTATTGTGACACCCAATGCATCTTTCGTCAGCTCGAAGAACGCGCACCTCAGCCAACGTTCTTTCCCAACCAAAGTGTCGGTCTGCCATTTGCCATCTCTCGCTGGACTGACCAAGACCTGTTCAATCTTGCCTTCCGCTTGGCCTTTGCGCCGGTCGCCGACAATCTCCCACCGGCGTTTGTTGCCGATCGCACGCGGCTATACCTCGGCCCCGATGGTGATCTCAAAAGAGAACTCGCCGACCTACCACACACGCTAGCACAACTGAGGCCTCAGCTCGGTTGGCTGGAAGCACGCCTGGCGACAGGTCGCCGGTTTATGCTCGGCGATGCAGCGGGCATGCCCGACCTGCTCGCCTGGTTCATCGTCTGGTTCATCCGCGAACGTTATGCGCCGGCCGAAGAGCTGTTCAGTGAATTCCCGATGCTCAATGCTTGGGCTGAGCGAATGGCACAGCTGGGACACGGCACGCCGACGCCGATGTCCCCGGCCGAGGCTCTGGAAATTGCCAGATCAGCGCAGCCGGAAACGCCCGAACAAACCGACCCGCGCGATCCGCAAGGTCTGAAACCTGGGCAAAAAGTGACCGTCGGTCCGATAATGGACAGCGGCGAAACGGCAGTTGAAGGTATGATTCGCGCAATCAATCGCGACACCGTCGCCCTCACCATCGAGAATGACAGATGTGGTGAGGTTGCCGTGCATTTTCCGCGTGTCGGCTACCGGGTGACCATCATTGACTGAGCCGCGCCTCCTGGCGGGCAATGAGATTCTCGATTTCCGCAACAGCGTCCGATGACAGTGCCGGACCGGGTTTTCTCAGTGTCGGATGCGCTATCGCACCACGTTTTGTCAAAACATGCTTGCGAATTGCCAGACCAAGACCAGGCTGACTTTCATAGCGCACCAGCGGCAGGTAGACATCGAATATGTCCCGGGCGCGTGCCATTTCACCAGCGGCGTGAGCTGCTATCACATCGGCCAGCATCTCAGGAAA
>JAEKFU010000230.1 GCA_016522385.1 Pseudomonadota bacterium | reverse complement strand
GAATTCGATTGAGCCTAGGGTCGATTTCCCAGTACGCTTTATTCACGGCACGACACATATAGATGCTGCAGTGAAGGCCGTCCCCCAGCTCAAGATTCATAGGCGTCGACCATGGGACTGAAATATCTCGCTCCGTCCCAAAGATCGGGTTTGCATCAATCGGGGGCAAAACAAATATCCGTCGCAGCGGATCAGCCGATGCGCATTTGTGAGTACACCGCCTCACTTTGCTGCGATTGATATCAAAGGATGTTGGCGTGGTGTTGCGCGAGCAGCCGGATCGATGGCATTTGTCGGCTGGGTCAGGTTCGGCCAATACATGCTCTGGCAAGTCCTGCGGTAATGTGAAAGGGTGAGGCTCCACCTCGTGACAAGCGGGGCCTCACCACCAACTATCCCCTCAGTTGGGCAGGGAAGTTGCTGCCCTAACGTTATGCTTCAATAAAACGGTTAATGGTTGGTTAATTTGGCAGGCAAACCCCGTATACCCAAGACACGTCGCTTTGGCAGATTGCGTTGATCTGAAAAAACTAAGCCGTGCGGACAGCGCTTTTTTTCCATGGAACTGAGGCCCCGCCGACCACGCCACCGAGCGAAATTGGCAAAGGAGAGCAGGGCCTCAAAATATGGGGCCGACTTTCATGTAGTAAGGAGTTAGGTGTCGACCCAACGCTCAAGTTAACAGGATGTGACTTTGCGTTAAGAAAGCTCTGCCCAACCTGATTAGATCATCGGCTTCCCAAAATTAGCCCACCTCGTTTTCTGTGCTTTGGTGCTTGTCGGGTCTGCCTTCTGTTTTTGCAGCATTTTTTGAGGTGTCATTTGCACTGCTGCCCGTAAACAAGCCAGCAGCGAAACCAACAAGAGCAAACAAAAGCTTGGAGAGATCGTCACCTGTCAACTTGTCCGTAGATGAACCGACCGACGCGACAAACAAGACTAAGATCACTATCAAGGTGCTCGTGTTGTACGGCCCATATCCGGAACTCATTGTGACTAAGAATCCAAAAAGCGTGATGACAAAAAACACGATCACGCTGACGGCTAACCAATTTTGCGCAACCCACTCAACCATACTTAACACCCTCAGTTAGCCGGAACCGGCCGTTCCGCGCTCATCCCGGTTCAGTTATATCACCGTGTAAAATAGCCACAACCGGTCCACCTCTGGCCCGCCGCGGTGTGTGACAGCAAGATGCATCGCTCGGTTGGAGGTGTCTGCATCAACAACGCGACCGCGGATTACGGATCTCTTTTGGATACTTTCAACCTGGGGTCTGTGCGCGTCAGGCAACTTCCGCCGGGTCGGTTCGGTGTTTTGGGTTTCATTGAGGAATTGCTCAATCTCGTCCGATGATCCAGGAGACTCGAACTCTCTCAACGCCTTCCATCTGTGAACAATCTCTTGTTTGGCTGATCTGCAGCCATTGATGCGGTTGCGCCAGAATAAGGGAGGCCGTGTTCAGGGAAAGGGAGCTGGAGCAGGGCCCCGCCCGGGAGTGCATAGCAAGCGCCAGAGGCCAAGGGACAATGAAAAAAATTGCTCAAACTAGGGTCTGCTGAAATTGTCAGTCGGTCTGTACGAGCGATGAAGGCGCTGAACAAAACCCGTAGACCAGCTGCCTTGCAGACAGAGAATGAAGCGGATATCCGCCAATTTTTGCATTCGCGTATGCCGCATCAGTAAAGGCCAGGTCGATAAATTTTCTAAGCCTGCGATCAAATTCACTGATCCGCACGCGCTTGACCTTGTTTCTGACGATTTTCCTACGGCCAAACAGCGTGCGTTTTTGCCGGTACAAGTAGCACACCATGGTCATGGCATCACGACTCACAGGCGCCAGAAACAGACCGCGCGTCAGAAGATCAAGCCGTTCATAAGCGTCTAGATAACACCTGGCCGCGTGGTCGCTGCTGTCCTTTATGGCTTCGCGCTGCTCCAGCAGCTCCTCCCAGTGGTTTCGGTAATGTTTCTCCAAACGGCGGAAGTGTTCCCGGCGAGGGACAACGTCGCCATTCGCAAAATCACCCTTTTCGTTTGTGATAGGGCGCCCATTTATGTCCAAATAGGAAACGACGCGACCTGTCATTCTTCTCAAGAGCGGCGCCTTTCGCGTGATGGCCGCGCGATTTGCTTTGCGCCGCCTAATGTCGGCTCGCTCTTTCGGTGTCAACTCCTGGACGAGTTGGGGCTGAATGACCAATCCCGGAATTGTTGAACCAAAACCTGGTTGCGGCGGAGCATATGTCGGTGGAAGTGCAGATTGGTTATGAGGCTGAGCTATGAGTGGATTGGAGAAATTTTGGACAGAGCCAGTTCTCTTGCCGACGATGAATTCGCCAAGCCCTGCATCAATGGTATTGTGCATACCCATAACAATCTCGTTGAGCGACGATTATCGGCAAAAATTGGCATGATTCAGACGTTCTCGCGGCTTTCCCATAGCGTGTGTCAGGTTCGCCGAAATTTGCAGGCTGATCCAGTCAGTCAAGTGTCCTCAACTCGGGTCGAGGATCATGGGCATGCGCGTCGAGTAGGTGCCTTGCGCGGCTAATCGCGCCGTCACATGCTATGTACAAAATCGCGAATTGTCGTTTCCAGATCTTCTAACAAGGCTCTGCCTTCTTTCTCAAATCGGGTGCGCGCTTGTCGACCTTCATGACCACCGGGCCCACCGTCCGTTAACTCAATCTCGTGTTCTGTGAGCGCGTCGCGAATTATATCTCCCAACTCCACAAATTTGTCGTTGATCGCGGTGTCCACGAAGATAC
>JAEKFU010000123.1 GCA_016522385.1 Pseudomonadota bacterium | reverse complement strand
GCAATGGAGCGGTCCGAAAACTGGTCGGCAGGCCGCAGGCCAAAAGCGAACCGAAGGCTGCACCGCGACAACGTAAATTGTCGTTTAAGGACAAGCATGCCCTGGAAACCTTGCCGGCAAAGATTGCACAGCTCGAAGCAAGGTTTAATTCGTTGCGTGAACGCATGTCCGACAGCGAGCTTTACGCCCGTGACCCGGCTGCGTTTGCGGAAACGGCCGAGGCGTTGCAGCAGTGTGAAGCCGAACTTGCCAGCGCCGAGCATCGCTGGCTGGAGCTAGAATTGCTCAAGGAGGAACTGGAGAATTCGTGATCCAACCCTTGCGTAGATACGAATTACGTGTGAAGGGTCGGTGCTCGGTGTTGGTGGACGAATTGCGGGATGGGCGCTGATGTCTCGATCGGAACTGAACTACATCGCTGGTGAATGGGTTTCCGGGGACAGCGAAGTCGAGAACCGCAATCCGTCGGATTTGTCCGATTTGATAGGGAATTTTGCGCAATCCTCGATACGTCAGCTCGATGATGCGCTGGACGCGGCGCGTGCGGGGCAAAAGCTGTGGGCGACGACCGGTCTTGAAGCACGCCAATCGGCGCTGATGAAGATTGGCAGTGCGTTGATGGAGCGTTCCGGCGAACTGGGCGAATTGCTGGCACGCGAGGAAGGCAAGCCACGTGCCGAGGCTGTTGGTGAAGTTTTCCGTGCGGGTCAGTTCTACACATATTACGCCGCAGAGGTTTTGCGCCAGATCGGCGATACCGCAGACAGCGTGCGGCCCGACATCGAGATTGATGTGCGGCGCGAGCCGGTTGGTGTCGTTGCGGTTATCAGCCCATGGAACTTCCCCACTGCCACGGCAAGCTGGAAAATTGCGCCGGCGCTGGCTTTTGGTAACGCAGTGATCTGGAAACCAGCCAATCTGACGCCGGCCAGTGCGGTCGAATTGACCAGGATCATCGCCGATGCCGGGTTACCGACCGGTACGTTCAACCTGGTGATGGGCTCCGGGTCTTCGATTGGCCAGTGGCTGGTTGAAAGTCCTAAGGTCGATGCGATCAGCTTTACCGGCTCGGTCGGGGTTGGACGCGACATTGCGGCAGCAGCTGCTGCCAATATGACCAAACTACAGATGGAGATGGGCTCGAAAAATGCGCTTGCCGTGATGGACGATGCAGACATGTCGATTGCCGTTGCCTGCGCGACGGGCGGCGCTTTTGGCGGCACCGGCCAGAAATGCACCGCTTCATCCCGGCTTGTTGTTCACGAAGCGGTGCACGACGAGTTCATCGAGAAACTTGTGGCGGCGACAAAGGTGATGAAGGTAGGCCATGCGTTGGAAGAGGGGACGCAGATTGGCCCGGTGGCGAGCGCCGGCCAGTTGGCAGCGAACCTCGATTACGTTGCCCTCGCAAAGGAAGAAGGCTGCACGTTGCTGTGCGGCGGTGATCAGCCAGACAAGCCGCATGAGGGCTACTATATGAACCCGACGGTCTTTGCCGGCTCGCGCAATGACATGAGGGTCAATCGCGAGGAAATGTTCGCGCCGATTGCCTGCATCATTAAGGTTGGATCTTATGGGGAGGCGCTGGAAACGGTCAACGACACTGCGTTTGGTCTGACCTCCGGCATTATCACCAAATCTCTAGCCCGTGCGAGCCATTTCAGGCGCAACGCGCGGACCGGTTGTGTCATGGTCAATCTGGCCACTGCCGGCACCGACTATCATGTGCCGTTTGGCGGCCGCGGTGAATCGAGCTACGGACCACGCGAGCAGGGTCGCTATGCCGAGGAGTTCTACACCACCGTAAAGACCGCGTACATAGCGTCAGGCACGCCGGAATAGGTTCATGAGCCAGACCAAAGCCGTCCGGATTGACAACCTGCAATATGCCAACTGGTCGGAGAAGATTTTCCGGCAGATGCGTCAAGGTGGCGTAGATGCGGTGCACGTGACCATTGCCTATCATGAGAACTTCCGTGAGATGGTTTTCAACATCGAACGATGGAACCGGTGGTTCGAGCAGTTCCCCGAATTGATTTTTCACGGCAACTGGGCAAGCGACGTCGTGAAGGCCAGGGAGGGTGGTCGCACGGCGATCTATTTCGGATTCCAGAACCCCTCCCCAATCGAGGACGATATCGGGCTTGTGGAAGTTGTCCATGCGCTCGGCGCGCGTTTCATGCAGCTGACCTACAACAACCAGTCATTGCTGGCGAGCGGATGCTATGAAGCCGAGGACACCGGCATTACCCGCATGGGCCGCCAGGTGATCAAGGAGATGAATCGCGTCGGGCTGGTTGTCGACATGTCCCATTCGGCCGAACGCTCGACGCTGGAGGCGATCGAGATCTCCGAGCGGCCGATAGCCATTACCCATGCCAATCCGGCCTGGTGGATGCCGGCGTTGCGAAACAAGTCCGACGAGGTCCTAAAAGCGGTTGGGCAATCCGGCGGCATGCTCGGCTTCTCGCTTTATCCGCATCACCTCAAGGACAAGTCCGCGTGTACGCTAAGCAGTTTTTGCGAGATGGTCGCGCGAACGGCTGACCTGATGGGCATAGATCATATTGGTATCGGTTCGGACCTGTGCCAAGACCAGCCGGACAGCGTGGTTGAATGGATGCGGGTCGGACGCTGGTCGAAGGAAGTCGATTATGGCGAAGGCTCGAGAGACAATGCCGGCTTTCCGCCGCAACCGGATTGGTTCAAGGATAATCGAGATTTTGGCAATATCGAGCAGGGTCTGCGAAAGACCGGACTGAGTGAAGCGGATGTTGGCAAAATAATGGGCGGCAATTGGTTGAGATTCTATGAGGCGAGCTTCACTCCAGCCTGATCAACTGCGATGGGCCGGCATCGGCAATGGCGGTGGAGATTTCGCGAATTAACTTACGGCGCATGCCGTCAACGACGTCTTGGTAATCCTTGACCGCCATTACGAAGGAATTCGGCCCGCCGATGACTTCGCGCCGGTAATAGCGGTCGAGGAACGGACTTTCGTTCAATATGGTTAAACCGTTAATGGTAACGCCGGCGGCGACGACCTGGTTACGCACGAACGAGGGCAGTACACCGGAATTGTTGGGGCCGTCACCAGAGACGTCTATGGATTTTCGGCGTCCTTCGAAAGTGTTGCGCCGGATGGAACGTTCAGCGGCGAGCACTGCCGCGCCAATTCCCGTGCTGCCGACAAACTTGCGATCGCCGGCTTTGGCGATGCTTGCAGAAAACTTGAGCGCATCGATACCACTGCGCAGTCGCGTCCAGGGTACCACGAGTTGCTGCTGATTGGCAGAACTCCAGTGCAAAACCGCAACTGCGATACCGTTTGACCCGGTCGATTTTATGGCGGCGATGACGCCAGGATCCTGAAAGGCGCGGACCAATCCTTCCACCTGAAGGTTGTATTCGCGGCGGTCGACACTAGCCGATGTGTCCACAGCCAAAATCAATTCGAGGTCAACAGACGTGCGGCTCTGCGCACAGACCGGCCAGCGCTCGGTACCGGCGACCATCATTGCGGCTATTGTGGCCAGCAACGCGAACAACGGTCTTGTCAACATTGCACAACACTAGACAGGACAACCGCAGCTCTACAACCGCCAATTTGCATAATGGCTTGCGGATTTGACTTTGATTTTGTAAGCCCACACGTGTGTGCGAGCGGAGGAACAAGTCTGCGTTATCGGCATGCCGTCCAGCCTAAAAGAGAATCAATAGCCGGTTGTGGCGACAAACGACTTTGATGCCGTCGGAAAATTCAACGTTGACTTCTACCGCCCATCGGGCACGATAGAGGCTGGTCCAACAGATGTGTAAAGTCTGGATCAGCAACTTTGTTAAGTTGTATGTACTCACGAGGGAGTGTTTAGAATGAAAAAACTTCTATTGAGCGCCTCGGCGGCGATCGCCATGTTCGCTGTTACAGGCGCCCAGGCTGGCACGCTT
>JAEKFU010000084.1 GCA_016522385.1 Pseudomonadota bacterium | reverse complement strand
GTCGCATCGGGCAACATCGAGTGGGACGTCGTCGACGTTGAGCTGTCCGATGCCATTCGTGGCTGCGACTCGGGGGTTTTCGAGGAGATACCACTCGACATTCTGCCGCCGGGTGATGACAAAAGGCCGATCGAGGATGATTTCTTTCCCAATGCCCTGCAGGACTGTGCTATCGGCCAGGTAGTGTGGGCAACGGTTTTCGCTTACGACAGATCCAAGTTCCCTGATGCCAAGCCGAGTTCGATCCGCGACCTGTTCGATGTCGAGAGGTTTCCAGGCAAACGAGGCATGAGGAAATCGCCGCGGGTAAATCTGGAATGGGCTATGATGGCCGACGGTGTACGCCCTGCTGATGTCTATGTTGAGCTTTCAAAGCCGGGTGGCGTAGCCCGAGCGTTTCGGGTACTCGACAAGATCAAAGAGCACATCGTGTGGTGGGAGGCTGGCTCTGAACCGCCCAAACTGCTGGACGACGGCAAAGTCGTGATGACTTCGGTATACAATGGACGCCTTTACGACGCGATTGCTGTCGATAACAAGCCTTACGTGATCGTATGGGACGGCCAAGTCTGGGACATGGACCTTTGGGCGATTGTCAAGGGCACTAACAACCTCAAGACCGCACTCGATTTCGTCGCGTTTTCGACCGATACTCAGCGGCTTGCCGATCAGGCCAAATACATCTCGTACGGCCCGGTGCGCCGCTCGTCGATGCGTCTGGTCGACCGGACCATGCGATGGATGCTGCCAACCACCTTTGAAAACATGCTCAATTCGGTGCAGAACGATTTTGAGTGGTGGTCGACCAACCAGGATCGCATGGACCGGCTATTTAGAGAGTGGCTCGCCGGCACATGAGACGCTGGCCGGGTTTGATCGGCTGCTTGTTCTTTGTCCTCGCCGTCACGGCGCCGTTGCCAGTGCATTGGGCGCAAGGTGAATCGGTGTCCAGTGTCGATCTGGCCCTGGTGCTGGCGGTTGATTGTTCTTATTCGGTCGACGACCGTGAATTTCGCTTGCAGATGGATGGTATGGCGGCAGCGTTCCGCACACCGGAAGTCCAACGAGCCATTGCTGAGGGTCCGCATGGTCGCATTGCGGTATCAGTTGCCCTGTGGTCGTCCGTCAAATACCAATCCGTCATAGTGCCCTGGAGCATCGTCGCTGGTCCCCGCGAAGCCGAAGCGCTCGCCCGCATCCTGGAAACTGCGCCACGATCGATACCTGTCGCTGGAACGTCGGTCAGTGAGGCCATGCGGTTCAGCGCCAAGCTGCTGCAGTCCGTCCCGGTCAATGCGACCCGCAAGGTGATCGATATTTCATCCGACGGTCGCAACAATTCTGGCATGGCACCGCCGCTGATCCGCGATCAGCTGACCGCAAAAGACATCACCATCAATGCTCTCGTCATCCCCAGCCAAGAGTGGACCGTGCTGGACAAATGGTTTGAGAGGAATGTTGTCGGCGGTCCATTTCACTTTGTGATCGTTTCCGACACATATGATGACTACGCTGAAGCGATTTACCGCAAGCTGCTACGCGAGATTACCGGCCCCGGCATTTCCTGATAGAGAGGCGCAGACATGATGCTCATTTCCGCCGCCGACGTTTTCCGGATCTGCGCTTGGGATGACCTCATGACAGCGCTGGCCAAGGCGCACGCAGGCGAGAAGCCACTTGTCGATCGCTCGTCAATCGTGCGTGACAATGACGGTGTTACAGAGACCTATCTCAACATATCCGCCTGGATTCCGGGCAAGGCATTCGGATCCAAGATCATCACGGTGATGCCGAAGAACCCGAGCCGGTTTGAGAACATACCGGCGATCCAGGCATTGGTCGTCCTGTTTGACGGACAGACCGGTTCGCCGCGTGCCCTCATCGACGGTACCTCGCTAACCTATGTGAAGACGGCGGCCGACAGCGCGCTTGGCGCAAAGCTTTTGGCACGTGAAAATGCCAGCGTACTGACCCTGGTTGGCACTGGAGGCCTGGCGCCATTCGCCGCGCGGGCCCATTTTGCCGCGATGCCAAGCCTGCAGAAGGTCTTGGTCTGGGGCAGACGGCATGACCAGGCACAACGGGTGGCAGCCGAGCTGTCGCAGTTTTCGATCGATGCCAAACCTGTTGACGACCTGGAGGCGGCGGTCCGGCAGTCGGACGTGGTGAGTTGTGTCACGGCCTCGCATGAGCCGGTGGTTGCCGGCGCCTGGCTGAGACCTGGAGCCCATCTTGACTTGATTGGCGGGTTTACGCCTGAAATGCGCGAGTGTGATGATGATGCGGTCACCCGAGCGCGGCTTTTCGTCGATTCCCGCTGGTTCGCAATCGAAAAAGTCGGCGATCTCGGTGATCCAATTGCCAGGGGCCTGATCAACGTTTCCGACGTTGAGGCCGACCTGTTCGAGCTGTGCGGTGACGGCTATCCGGTCAACCGTCGACCTGACGACATCACGCTGTTCAAGAATGGCGGAGGCGCCCATCTTGACCTTTTCACCGCCATGTTCATCGCCGACCGATATGAGGCTGAAAATGAGTGAAACATTTCCACATCTGTTTTCGCCCCTGCAGCTGCGCCACAAGACGTTGAAGAACCGCATCGTATTCGGCGCCCACACACCCAACATGAGCCATGAGGGCGCGCCCGGCGCGCGTCATTTCGGGTACTACCGCGAACGCGCCCGGGGTGGCGCAGCTATGATCGTCGTCGAACCGTCACCGGCTCATCGCACCGGCGTCCTGACCGGTCGCAACTTCCTGCATGAGAGCGATGAAGTTATCCCGCATTTCCGCAAGATCACCGATGAATGCCACGGACACGGCACGGTGATGATGCATCAGCTCTATCACGTCGGCGGGCATGGCGATCTGGACAACTCCTGGGAGCCCTATTGGTCACCGTCAGGCGTTGCCTCCTATCATGACCCCTGGGGCAGTCATGCGATGACCGAAGCGGAGATCGAGGAGCTTGTTGAAGCCTTCGTCCAGGCCGCACGCCGCGACAAGGAATCGGGATTTGACGGCACCGACCTGTTCGCCGGCTACAACTGTCTGCTCGATCAGTTCTGGTCGCCATTGACCAACAAGCGTGATGACCAGTGGGGCGGCAGTCTGGAAAACCGGCTGCGCTTCACGGCGCGCATTTGCGACGGCATCCGCAAGGTAAATGGCGATGACTTCATCATCGGCATGACCATCTCCGGTGCCGAACCCTATCCGGGCGGGCTGACCATGACCGATAAGCAGGAAATCGTAGCTTGGCTCGATGAGCGTGCGCTGGTCGATTACTTCTCCTGTGGCACCGGCAGCTATCTCAACCAGTTTTCGCTGATCGTACCCAGTTTCCATTTCGACATGATGCTCGGACCACCTGATGCCGCTCAGTTCAAGAGTGTTGTCAGCCATGCCAAAGTGACGGCGGAAGCGCGTGTCAAAACGCCTGCCAATGCCGACAAGGTGCTCGGCGAAGGCGCCTGCGATCTGGTCTCCTTGGTGCGCAGCCAAATTGCCGATCCGCATCTGGCTAACAAGGCCAGGGCTGGTGCTGTCGAAGACATTCGCCCGTGCATTTCTTGCAATCAGCTCTGTCTTGGCCGGCGTTTGCGCGACTATTACATTTCCTGTCTCGTCAACCCTTCGGTATCGCGTGAGCATGAATGGGACGGTGACATAGTGCCGCAAACTGACAAGCCACGTGAAGTGCTGGTGGTCGGTGGCGGCCCGGCCGGATTGGAAGCTGCCCGTGTCGCTGCTGAACGTGGCCATAAGGTTTGTCTTGTCGAAAAGACCGGAGAGCTCGGCGGCCAGTTCCGCCTGGCGGCCGGCCAGCCCGAACGCGGCGAAGTCGGCCAATATCTCACGTGGGCTCAGCAACAGCTGGAGAAACTGCAGGTCCGTGTCGAGTTGCGCAAGGAAGTTTCGGCTGATGACGTGCGGGCCAGTTCCGCCGATGCTGTGATCCTGTGCACCGGCTCGTTGCCGGATCGCTGTGGGTTCCAGCGCGCCTATCCACATGTCGCGCAGTTGCCGGGCGCCGATCAGGACAATGTCTGTACCGTGCACGATGTGCTCGATGGCAGTGTCGTGCCTGGCACCAATGTCCTGCTGCTGGATGACATTAACGGCTGGTTGCCGGCGTCTGGCACAGCGATGCATCTCGCCCAACAGCGTCACTATGTGACCATTGCCACCGCCTCGGAAAAGGCCGCTGCCCAGATGGATTACTCTCACACCGGCGACACTATGCGCGAGCGCTTTGCCAAATTTGGCGTTGAAGTGCTGCTTGCGACCGCGGTTGAGAGCTGGCGGGGCAACACCGCCAGGTTACTCAATCTGTACACCGGTGACATTGAGGAGCGCGACTTCGACAGCCTTGTACTGGCCACTACAAACCGGGTTAATGACAGCTTGACACGGGCCCTTGCCGATGCCGATAAGGAAGTCCACACGATCGGTGATGCACTTCAGGCACGAACCGCATCCATGGCCATTTATGAAGCTCGCAAACTGGCCATGGGCATCTAGGGCGCACAGTTTGCCAGACGAGTTGTTCAATGATGCCAGCTGGCTGATCGCAGCCATTATGCGCGGACTGATGACATTCCCGGACGAAACGCCGGGGGTTCACGAAGTGCTATCGCGTATCGCCGAGCAGGACCTTTCGGAGAAAATGTTCTCTGTGCCGCAGGCGCAAAGGTTGCCCGGTTGCCGCCATTTACCGGAGGCGGTTGCTGCCGGACTTGTCGTCTCATCGGATTTGTGTTCGGCAATTGCGACAATTGAGGATCGGCTTCATTGGACGCGAATGGATCACTATGCCGATGAGGTCATGGGCCAGCCGGGATTTGAGGACAACGGCGCCTATGCAGAAATAGTCGGTCCAACCGGTTTTTTTGCCGGCGACGATTTTGGCCTCGGCCTGGTGTTGCTCGGACCGGGTATGCACTGTATCGATCATCATCATGCGGCGCCCGAACTCTACTGGTTGCTAAGCGGACCGATCGAGTATCGCCGTCCACCGGGGTCTCTTGAGCAAGTTGGAACATCTAACATATTATGGAACAAACCGAACGAGGTGCACGCCATGAAGACCGGTGAACGGCCTATGCTGGCCGTCTGGTCCTGGACGCGCGATGTTGACCAGTTGCCGGTACTGGTGTCGTCGTAATATTATTCGGTATGGTCAAATTCGCCGTCACCGCACTTGTAATTTACGGTCTGGTCGTCACGCTCATGTATGTGGCGCAACGTCGGCTGCAATATTTCCCAAATACCGAGTTTGCCGACGCATCTGTGAGTGATGTCGCCAACGTCGAACAGGTCAGCCTCAAGACACGGGATGGCGAGATGCTCGTCGCCTGGTACAAGGCCTCAACTGGCGGCAAGCCAGTGATCATGTTCTTTCACGGCAATGGAGGTTCGATTGCTGATCGCCCGGGCCGGCTGCAACATTACACGCAAGCAGGATTTGGGGTTTTGTTCGTATCGTATCGCGGATATGGCGGCAGCACTGGCAGCCCGACAGAGGAAGGCTTGATCGCCGATGCGCATGCCGCCTACGATTGGTTGATTGATAAGGGTCTAACACCTGACAATATTGTTCTGGTCGGTGAGTCCCTCGGCTCCGGTGTGGCTTTACAGCTGGCGAGCGGTCGGGCGGTGGCCGCCATCGCGCTTGCAGCACCTTATAGCTCCATCACTGATGTTGCTGCCGGTGCCTATTGGTGGCTGCCGGTACGCTATTTGCTGAAAGACCAATTTGAGTCGATCGACGTGATCGGCAAGATCAATGTGCCCCTGCTGATCACTCATGGCACTGCGGATACAATCGTTCCCTATGGTCTGGGCCGCCGACTGTTCGAGGCCGCTAACCATCCCAAGCAGTTCAGGGCGGTCGAGGGTGCCGGACACGAGGCGATCTTCGCGCCGGAAACCTGGGCTGCCGAACTAAGGTTCTTTGATGCGCTGTTGGGCCGTTAATCTATAGGGTCCGCCCGAGCCGGAACCCGTCATAGGTGGCAGCCGCAATATTGCGCGAAACAACTGCATCACCAATCCGGTAAAGTTCAAATCCACCACTGCCAGCGTTCACCGGTTGAGGTTTGCCGGCCACTAGAGCTGTGTTGTCGATCACGCCATCGTTCAAAGATTGGCTCTTTAGTGATTGAAAAACCTCATCAAGGGGAAGAGTGCCGTGTTCAACGACAATCTGATCGGCCATCAGCTCATCGTCGGTTTCTGTTAGCTCATTGCGGAACGTTGCCTTTAGGCGATTGCCGGATTTTTCCACACGTACTAGACGGCTGTCGAATGTCACCGGAATGTTCAGTTCGTAGATCCGTTTTTTCCAGATCACCCGTTCCGCATAGGCGATTTCCTGGGCAATGCTGTCATCCAGGCTGACCAGCCGGACGTCCGCTCCAGCCGATGCCAGCTGCTCGGCGCAGGTCGCCGCCGGATGCCGGCCCGTCCCGTCATAGACAATCACCTCCGCCCTGGGCTCGGCGTCTTTGCCAAGAGCATCCCATGACGAGGTGCAATGCTCGACACCTTCCAGCCAGTCCAAATCAGGCAGACCGCCGGTTGCGACGACTACCACCGCAGGGTCGAGCGCCATGACGTCCGTATCTTCGGCATAGTTGTTTAACCTGACATCGACACCGAGATGATCAAGCTCGGCGGCCCGCCAGTCAATGATCGCGGTGACGTCCTTGCGCCATGAGCCTTTGGACGCCATCAGCACCTGGCCGCCGAGCCTGGCCGCAGCCTCGAGCAGCGTCACGTCATGACCACGCAATGCGGCAACACGCGCCGCCTCCAGCCCGGCCGGGCCGCCGCCCACGATCACCACCTTACGCCCCGGTGTGTCGGACCTGGCGACCCTGTGCGCCAGATATGTCTCCCGCCCTGTCGACGGGTTGTGCAGGCACACCGGACGGTTAACGCCCATGCAATGGGTCGCCCCGACACAGGGCCGGATGCGGTCTTCTTCACCGCGCCTGATCTTGGCAACGATATGCGGGTCGGCAATATGTGCACGTGTCATGCCGGCCATATCGATCAGTCCCTCGCGAATGGCATGGCGGGCGGTCGCGATGTCAGCAATGCGTGCGGCATGAAACACCGGCAGTCCGACTTCCCGCTTGAAGGCGGCCGCCTTTTCGAGCCACGGTGCCACCGGTGAAGCCATGCCCGGCATGTTATCGCGGGCGAGACCGATCGCTGTGTCCATGCGTCCGTAAACGGCATTGAAAAAATCAAGATGGCCAGTCCGTTCGAAGATCCCAGCAATCGTCACGCAGTCCTCGAAAGTCAGGCCACCTGACATCGCTTCATCGACGACGAACCGGAACCCGACCAGAAAATGATCTCCGACGCGGCGGCGGATCTCTTCATAGACTTCGAGCCCGAACCGGCACCGGTTTTCGATCGAACCACCATACCCGTCAGTGCGCTTGTTGGTGGCTGGTGAGAAGAACTGACCGATCAGATGGCCGCCGGCCAGCGTTTCAATGCCGTCGAGCCCGGCTGTCTTGCACCGGGCCGCCGCATCCCCGAAATCGCGTACCACTCTGTCAATGTCGTGCTGGTCCATCTCCTTGGGAAACGAGCGGTGCAATGTCTCACGGATCGCCGAGGGGGCAATCGCCGGCAACCAGTTGTCGGAGTAGCTCTCGCTGCGCCTGCCCAGATGGGTAATCTGGCACATCAGGGCACAGTCATGTTGGTGGATGCGTTCTGCAAAGGCTGTCAGGTGCGGGATGCAGCGGTCATCGCTGATCCGTAGCTGATGAAACGTGTCCTGGCTGTCCGGCGAGACATTCGACGAGCCACCAAACATCGTTAACGCCAGCCCGCCCTTGGCCTTTTCCTCATGATAGAGCTGATAGGGCAGGGTGGTGAGGCCCTCTTCGTCGATGCCAGCGGCATGGCTGGTGCTCATGACCCGGTTCTTCAGCGTAACATGCTGGATCTTCAGCGGCTCAAGGAGTGGATCGTTCGTCATGCTTTTGGCGTCACGCTGAAACCGGAAAGCTCAAGCAGTAATCTCGCCATGCCTTAGATCCAGTCTTCGAGCGGAAATTCATCAAGTCGCCTAGTGCCGTCCTCCGTCACCAGCACCTGGATCTCCAGCTTGATGCACTCGCGACCGCCTTCCAAGCCGGTGCAGGTCTCAACGCACAACACATCACCAGGCTGGAATTCACCCTCATACCCTGCGCCTCTATCCATGTCGACATGAGTCGGGATCGCCGGATATTCATCGCAAAGCCCCACTCCATGAACGGCAACGCCGTACCGCCTGGCCCAGAACTCTTCCGGCATGCGCCAGGATTTCTCGTTGAATTCATGATAACTCATGCCAGGCTGGATAATCTTCCAGTTGTGCATGATTTGGTTGACCGCGTGCTCATAGAGCCGTTTTTGCTCGTCAGTCGGCGGCACCAGGCCGATAGTCCAGGAACGTGAGATATCGGCGCAATAGCCGTACGGACCAATGAGATCGGTGTCAAAAGACAGCATATCGCTATCGACGCCCACATGATCTGAGCACTCTTGGAACCACGGATTTGTTCGCTCACCAATTGACAGCAGTCGGGTTTCGATCCACTCGCCGCCATTGCGAATATTTTCGTAGTGCAGTTCCGCCCAGATCTCACTTTCTGTCTTGCCGGCCACCGAGTTCTCGCGCATGCGCCACATGCCGGCCTCGCAGACCCGCAAGGTCCAGTCCATCAGAATCAGGTCTTCTGCTGATTTGTTGCGGCGTGCCTGTTCTGTGATCTGCTGGCCTTCGACGATCTCGATACCGTGCGAGCGCAGCGCATCGAAACCGAGTGGTTCCAGTTTGTCGACGGCCAGCCGCATGTTGCCGCCGCCATGCTTGCGTACTAGGTCGGCGATCTCATCGGCCCACAAATTTGCCTTTTCCTCACTGCGGGGACCTGCTGAGAAATAGAACCATGAGATGCACGGGCGCACTTCATCGACCATGTCGAGGCCTTCTGCCAGATGCATCGCCTGCTTGTACTCAAAACAGATGGTCGGCCCGTCGGCGAACAACATCACGTAGCGGGCCGCATTGTGCAGCGTCCACACCTGCATGTCCGAACAATCGGTGGCATAACGGATGTTGAGCGGGTCATAGAGCAGAATGGCTGCGCAATCACGCTCGATCACCTTGTCCTTCATGCGTTTATGGCGGTGGGCGCGGGCCTTGATCAGTGTGCCCGGCGGCACCGGGTTTTTCAAAGGCGCAGCGCCTGCTTCGAAATTGAGGTAAGCCGGTTTACGTGGATCACTGAATATGTCGATCTTGTTCAACACGTCGATTATCCCCTCATCCGCTCTGCTTGCGGATCGAACAGCGGCTCGCGCTGCGGAATGGCCTTGTAACGCTCGCCAATGATTTCGATTTCGAATCCATCATCCTCGCTGGCAGCCTCGCTCGGAACATATCCCATGGCAATCGATTTCTTGACATGATGGCCGTAGCCTCCTGAGGTAACCCAGCCGACCACCTTGTCCTTGTGCCAGATCGGCTCATCGCCGATGACATCGACATCCTTGGTCTCGACAGCAAACACCGTCAATGCCAGCTTGCCGCCTTCTTGCTTTTCGCGCCGGGCTGACTCGTGACCGATGAACTCGTTCTTCCTAAGTGAGACGAACCTCCCCATCTGGGCTTCATAGGGACCATAGATCGGTCGGTATTCGCGTGCCCAGGTGCCCCAGTTCTTTTCCAGCCTGAGCGACATTAGCGCCCGCCCACCGACATGCTTGACGCCGAGATCCTTGCCGGCCTCCACTATCGTGTCGTGCAGGCTGATCAGATAGTCGCTCGGCACCCAGATCTCGTAGCCCAAGTCACCCGTAAAGGTGATGCGGCCAACCTTGGCCGGCAGCAGAGCGATATCCATCTCGCGAAAGCTGAGGAACGGCATCGCCTCGTTAGAGACATCCTGCGTGGTCAGCCTGGCCAGCAGCTCGCGCGATTTCGGTCCAGCGATCGACAAACCGCACAGATTTGTGCCAAGTGCTTCGACGCTGACGGTGCCATCCGCCGGCAGATGCTTTTGGAACCAGCGCATATGGTAATTTTCCGCCGGGCCTGAGCCAAATATGTAAAAGCGTTCATCATCCGCCTTGGCGACGGTGAAATCACCGATCACCTTGCCCTTGGAGTTAAGCATCGGCGAAAGGGTCAAGCGGCCACGGACTGGCATCTTGTTGGCCATCAGATGGGATAGCCAACCTTCCGCGCCGGAGCCGGTCACTTGATATTTGGCATAGCCCGAAACCTCCAGCAGACCGACCGCCTCACGCACTGCGTTGCATTCCGCTGCCACGATCTCAAACGCGTTCGAACGCCGGAAGGTGATGTCTTCCTTGGGTTCGGTGCCATCCGGTGCAAACCACAAGGCTTGCTCGAGGCCATAGGCCACTCCGAAACAGGCGCCTAGCGCCTTGTAGCGATCGTAGAGAGGTGTTGTTCGCAATGGCCGGGCCGCCGGCAGTTCCTCGTTTGGGAACTGGATCCGGAACCGCCGGCCATAGTTCTCTCGAACCTTTTCGTTGGTATAGCTGAGTGTTGCAAAGTCACCATAGCGCGCCACGTCCATTGCCCACACATCAAACCCCGGATCACCATCGACGATCCAGTTGGCTAGAGCCAGGCCGACACCACCGCCCTGCGAAAAGCCCGCCATCACCGCACAGGCGACCCAGTAGTTGTCCATGCCGCGGACCGGTCCGACGAGAGGGTTGCCGTCCGGTGCAAAGGCAAACGGTCCGTGAATGATGTTCTTGATGCCGGCGTTCTGGAAAGCCGGATAGCGTTCAAACCCCCGCGCCAGGTTATCGGCAATCTGATCAAGATCCGGCGGCAACAATTCGGAAGTGAAATCCCATGGCGCCTCGGTGGGAGACCACGGTCGACCATTAGCCTCATAGGTGCCCATCAGCATACCGGTGCGTTCCTGGCGCATGTAAAGCTCACCGTCGAAGTCGATCGCATGTACGACTTCCTTGCCATCATTTTCCTTGTTGAAATTCACCACCTCGGGGATTTCTTCTGTCAGAATATACTGGTGCGCCATGCACAGAGACGGCAGCTCGAGGCCAGCCATACGGCCCACCTCACGGCCCCATAGGCCGCCGGCATTTACGATATGCTCGGCATGGATCGCCTCACCGTTGAGTGTTTCGACGTCCCACGAACCATCAGCGCGCTGCTTGGTCGCGGTCACGCGATTGCGCAACAGGATCTTCGCACCACTGATGCGTGCCGCTTTGGCATAGGCATGGGTCGTGCCGGAAGGGTCAAGATGACCCTCCAGCGGATGCCACATGGCACCGATGAAGAATTGCTCGTCAAGCAGCGGATAGACTTTCTTGGCCTCGGCAACCGAGATCATCTCCGTATCAACGCCCAGGTAACGGTTGCGCGCATGCGCCATCTTCAGCCAGTCAAGTCGGTCCTCATCGGAAACCAGCATGACGCCGCCGGTGACATGGCAGCCGGTTGCTTGGCCCGAAATCTCCTCGATCTCCTGATAGAGCTTGATGGTGTATTCCTGCAACTTGGCAACGTTGGGGTCACCGTTCAGCGTGTGAAATCCGCCGGCGGCGTGCCACGTGGCGCCGGAGGTCAGCTCGTCGCGCTCGATCAGCGCCACATCGCTCCAACCACGCTTAGTAAGGTGAAAAAGAACAGAGGCGCCGACGACGCCTCCGCCGATAACCAGCACCCGATAATGCGAATTCATGGATGTAGACTGCCCTTGCCAAAACCTAGATTGTCGCCATGCAACCGATCATGGAATTTGGCACCATGCAAGACTCCAAACGACATTCGGCGTCGCTTTTTGGATATGCGCCGCACTGCGTCCCAGAAGCTGTCGCATCTATTGAGCACAGCTCAACAAACGCCGACGGCTTCGCAGCTCTAGCGCTCCCTGTTGATCGGGCATTGTCACCGGTGTGTAACTGCGTTAGGACAAATCGACACTTTCGGCTGTGATCTTAGTGTCGCCTATTTGGTCACTAGCTAGCCGTGAAAGGCTCCGCAGTGGGGTTCGCTTCAAGCCTTGAGTGGAGACGTCCATTGGCAAAATGGGCCGCGACCGGCACGAATTTGCATGGATTGGTTCAGTTTCGCGCCATTTGTCGTCGGATATGACTGGCATGTCTATCCTCCCCACGACACGAGATTGAACAAATCGATGTAAATCAAGATGATAACCGTAATCGTCGATTGGTCCTAAGGCTGCAGACAGTGCGCCAGCATGGAGTTCGGCAACAATGAACAGCGGCGAGTTCGACCACATACCCATGATCGATGTAAGTGCCTTGTATGGCGCCAACGAAAACGCCAAGCGGGCGCTGGCCGAAGAATGCCGTTCGATCCTCCAGGACATCGGCTTTGCCTATATAACCAAACATCACGTGCCGGTCGCATTGATCGATCAGGTCCGAGAGGAAGCCCGACAGTTCTTCAATCTGCCATTAGTTGACAAGAATGCCATTGCCATCAACCGATGGCATCGCGGCTATATGGCGCCGAACAGTTCGACAATCGTTACCTCATCGGTCGCCGAAGTTTCAAAACCGAACCAGAGCGAGAGCCTGCTGGTGCTGCATGAACTGACGCCGGATGACCCGGACGTCCTGGCCGGCAAGCCCTTGCAAGGTCCCAACCAATGGCCGGACCAACAGCCCACACTGCGCAGCACAGTGCTCGACTATGTCGAGCAGATACAGGACCTGGCGCAGCGAATGACAGAGTTGCTGGCGATTTGCCTTGGCTTGCCGGCTGATTATTTCAAGCCGCATTTTGAGCGCCCAACAACTTTTCTGCGCCTGCTGCACTATCCGCCACAGCCGGTCGAAGAGGGCCTGTTCGGCTCCGCGCCACACACCGACTACGGCTTCATCACACTGCTCGCTCAGGACGATGTCGGTGGCCTTGAAGTTCGCAACAATGCCGGGGATTGGATTGCAGCACCGCCGGTTACGGGCAGTTTTGTGATGAATGTCGGCGATATGCTGTCGCACTGGTCCGGTGGACTTTTCACCTCCACGCCACACCGCGTGATCAATACCACTGGACGCGAACGCTATTCGCAGCCGTTCTTCTTCGATCCGGGCATGGAATCGATCATTGCGCCAGTCGTCGGCGACGCCGAGGTTGAACCGATAAGATATGGTGATTATTTGATGGAAAGGCTTGATAAGAATTACAATTATCGCCACCAGGCTGCGCCGGGTTAGCTCGGTCCACGCCAAGTTTTGCCAATTCCGGCGGCCACGGATTCTTAACCGCCAGTATGCTAGGCCTACTTTGTCAAAAGGTGGGCACATTCAATGACTGCGACACGCCGCAACAGACGCAAAGGCGACAAGAAGAGTATTCTGCTCTCGGCCGTTGTACCCATGTACAACGAGGAGGGCGGTATCGACATGTTTTTTGAGCGTCTCGAGCCGGTGCTCGAAGCAATCACCGAAGACTACGAGATCATTTGCATCGACGATGGCAGTACCGATGCAACGATGGATGAGCTGCTGGCGCATCGCAGCCGCAACTCGCGTATCAAAATCATCAATCTGTCGCGCAATTTTGGCAAGGATGTCGCTTTGTCGGCGGGCCTTGATTACGCCACGGGCCAGGCCGTGGTGCCGCTCGATGCAGATCTTCAGGATCCGCCCGAACTCATCGCCGAAATGATGGAAAAATGGCGCGAAGGTTATGAGGTCGTCTATGCCCGACGCAGCAATCGCAAGAGTGACACAGCGACCAAACGCGTGACGGCCGGTTGGTTCTATCGCATCCACAATGCGATAGCCGATATTTCGATTCCCGACAATGCCGGTGACTTCCGGCTGATTGATCAGCGTGTCAACGTCGCCCTGCAGAATCTGCCGGAGCGTACGCGCTTCATGAAGGGACTGTTTGCCTGGGTCGGTTTTAAACAGGCTAGCGTCGAATATGTTCGCGAAGAACGGGCACACGGCGACAGCAAATGGCAATACTGGAAGCTGTGGCAGTTTGCTCTCGACGGCATCACAGGTTCCACCACCTTTCCGCTAAGAATCTGGACCTATGTCGGTTTCGTCGTTTCGTTGACCGCCTTCGTGTTGTCGACACTGCTGACCATTCGGACGATCTTTTATGGGGTGGATGTTCCCGGTTATGCGTCCTTAATGGTGTCGGTTCTGTTTCTCGGTGGAATCAATATTCTAGCCACCGGCATCATCGGCGAATATATCGGTCGGATTTTTACCGAAGTGCGCCGGCGTCCTTTGTATCTGGTGCGTGAGACTTTCGGCATCGATCGCTGAGTACATCAACATGGAACGCGCAGTTTTTGATCGCCTGGATCAGCTGGAAGACCGGCATTGGTGGTTCGCCGCGCGCCGCGCGATCCTTAAACACGTCATTAAGAGACATATCCTTGGTAAGGACACGCTCAAGATACTCGAGGCCGGTTGCGGCACCGGCGGCAACCTGCGCATGCTTTCGGATCTTGGCGAACTAGCTGCCTTTGAGCCCGACGAAGATGCTCGCCAGCTCGCGCTGGCCAAGGCCGATTGTGACGTGGCGCACGGCTCTTTGCCAGACGACATCCCATTCGATGACGACAAATTCGATTTGATTGTTGCTTTCGATGTCATCGAGCATGTCGAACCCGACCTGGAGAGCCTCACTGCCTTACGGAAGCGTCTGGCGCCCGGCGGCAAACTGATCATGACAGTGCCTGCGCTGCCCTGGTTGTGGAGCGCTCATGACGAACGCCATCATCACTTTCGCCGCTACACTAGAGACGGTTTGCAGGATACCTTGCAGCGCGCCGGGTACCGGCCACTGGGTCTGACCTATTTCAATATGTTCCTGTTCCCGCTGGTCGCCGGAGTGCGTGGCATCAAGAAGCTGCTCAATTTGCCCGATTATGCCGATGATCAAATGCCGCCGGCACCGGTCAACGCCATTTTGCGTTATATTTTCGCCGCCGAGAAGTTTCT
>JAEKFU010000698.1 GCA_016522385.1 Pseudomonadota bacterium | reverse complement strand
GGCCTCGACGTTGTCGTACGGCGCCCAACGCCGCGTGGAAGTTGCCAGAGCGTTGGCGCTCGATCCACGGTTCCTGTTTCTCGATGAACCGGCGGCCGGCATGAACCGGGAAGAAACCGATGCTCTCATGGACGACCTGAAGGGTCTGCGTGAGCAGTTCGGTATGGGAATACTGATCGTCGACCACGACCTGCCGCTGATCATGCGATTGTGCGACCGGGTCGTCGTCCTCAACGAGGGGCATGTCATTGCCGAGGGTGCCCCGCAATCCGTGCAGAAAGATCCGCAAGTGATTGAAGCCTATCTCGGCAAAAAGGGCAGCCGCCAGGTTGCTGAAGTTCTCACAGACCAATGAGATCATAACAGGAGGAGAGGAAAGTACTATGTTGCGCAAACTAACCATTACAGCTTGTTTGACTGCCGCCTTCGCTTTGTCCCAGGTGCCGGCTACGGTTTCGGCACAAGAACTGGTGATCGGTACGGCAACCGGTCAAACCGGCGGGCTTGCACCTTATGACGGCCCGGCCATGCAGGGGTTTCAGATCGCCGTTGACGAGATCAATGCCGCCGGCGGCATTGGCGGTAAATACAAGATCAAGCTGATCTCAAAGGACACAAGGTCCGATGCCGCCCAGACTTCTATCGCCGCCCAGGAATTGATCGACGCCGGAATCAGCGTGCTCGTAACGCCATCGGACGCCGATCCATCGTTCGCAGCGGCTGCCCTGGCAACCGATGCCAAGATCCCGGCATTTTCGCCAGCTGCATCCTCACCCACACTACCGTTGATGGGTGGTGACTACATGTTCGCCAATTTCCCTGGCGACAACGTGCAGGCAACGGTCTCGGCTGAATGGGCGCACAAGCAGGGCCTGAAGAACGCTTATATCCTGTATTCGCCCGACACCCAGTACACCACGCTGCCGCTGTATTTCTCAGACGTTTTCAAGAAGCTTGGCGGCAATGTTGCCGGCGAAGGCACCTATACGATCGGCCAGCAGGATTTCTCGGCCGAGGTGACCAAGATCAAGTCGATGAATCCGCCGGTCGATGTCGTTATGACGGCTGCCTATGAACCCGATTTCCCGGCCTTCATCCGGCAGCTTCGGGCAGCCGGCGTCACCGCGCAAGTGATCGGCAGTGATGGCATCGACTCGCCAACCACCTTCTCGCTCGGCCAGGCGGCCGAAGGTCTGGTGTTCTCGACCGCCGGCCATGCGACACCGGGCAGCGCGCTTGAGGGCTTCAACAAGAAGTTTGCCGCCAAATACGGCAAGGAGACCGACACGATCTTTTCAGCCATCGGCTATGACCTGATGAAGGTCATCGAGGCCGGTGTGATGGCAGCAGGCAGCACCGAGCCGCAGGCCATTCGCGACGCGGTGGCCGACCTTGAGAACATCAAGGGCGTCACCAGCGAGATCACCTATAAGGGCACCACCGGCATGCCGGTGCGCCAGGTCACCTTGATCCGCGTCAAGGAAGGCGAGCGTGAACTGGTCGGCCAGCCATCGCCGACGGCCGATCTCGTGCCAGCACCGCGGATGCAGTAAGCGCCATTGGCCAGGGACAGGTCCGACATGGCGATACTGACCGTTGAAGGCCTCCATGTGCACTATGGTGCCGTGGAGGCTGTCCGCAACGTTACGCTGAGCATCGACGACGGCGAGATTGTCACGTTGCTCGGCGCCAACGGGGCGGGTAAATCCTCGACGCTCAATGCCATTGTCGGGCTGGTTCCCTCACACTCGGGGCAAGTCGGTTTCAGGGGCGAAAGCCTTGTCGGGCTTGCCACCGAGCATCTGGTGAGACTTGGCATTACCCTAACGCCCGAGGGGCGGCGGGTGTTCGGATCGCTGACGGTGGAGGAGAATCTGCTCTTGGGCAGCATGCCGCTCGGCAAAGCCGGTGACCAGCGCAAAGACAACCTTGACCGGATGTTCGGGCTGTTCCCGATCCTTGCCCAGCGCCGCCAGCAGGTGGCCGGCACGTTGTCTGGCGGTCAGCAGCAGATGCTGGCGATCGCGCGGTCGCTGATGTCGTCACCCAAACTGCTGCTGTTGGATGAGCCATCGCTCGGCCTTGCACCGCAGATCGTCGATACGATCTTCGATCAGATCGTTGCCTTAAGGGACAGCGGTATTACCATTCTGCTGGTCGAGCAGAACGTTGCCATGTCGCTGGAAGTTGCAGACCGGGGGTATGTGATGGCAGCCGGATCGATTGTCACCTCGGGCACCGCGAAGGACCTCAGTTCATCGCATCTGATCGAACAGGCCTATCTGGGCCACGAATAACAAACAACAGGGCGGCCCGGCGTGGAAATTTTCATTCAGCAAACCATCAATGCGATCTCGCTCGGCGGCACCTACGCCTTGCTGGCGCTCGGTCTTGCCATTGTCTTTTCGATCATGGGCATGATCAATTTTGCCCATGGTGAGCTGATGACCATCACCGGCTACACCTTGATGTATTGTGGTCTGGCAGGCTTTCCATTTCTGGTCGCCGCGCCGGTCGCGATCGGCGTTGCGATCCTGGCGGCCGTCATCATGGAACGGGTGGCATTCAGGCCGGTACGCAATTCATCCGGCGCGACGATGCTGGTGACCAGTTTTGCCGTGGCAGTGATCCTGCAGACCTTGTTTCAGAACCTGATCTCGACCCGCTCGCAGGCGGTCATCCTGCCGGACATGCTGGCCCAGTCGATCCACTTCGGCAGCCTGTCGATCGGCATCAACCAGATCCTGTCCATATCAATCACGCTGGTGGTGCTTGTTGCGCTTAACTGGTTCCTGCGCCGGACGATACTTGGCATGGCGATGCGGGCAGCGGCGGAGGACTTTTCCGTCACCCGGCTGATGGGCGTAAGGGCCAATGGCGTGATTGCTGGGGCGTTCGCGATTTCCGGTGCGCTGGCCGGTGTGGCCGGTGTCCTTTGGGTCGCACAGCGCGCATCGGTCGATCCGCTGATGGGTTTCATCCCGGTGCTCAAGGCGTTCATTGCCGCCATTCTCGGCGGGCTTGGTAGTCTCACCGGTGCCGTTGCCGGCGGCTTTGCGCTCGGCTTCATCGAGATTTACCTTGCCGCCTATCTGCCCGATCACATCCAGCCCTACCGGGAAGCGCTGGCGCTCGGCATGGTCATTTTACTGCTGCTGCTCAGGCCGAACGGCCTGGTTCCGGCCTTCAATGTCGGGCGCGAGAAAGTGTAGGCATGTCATGACGGACCCCACCCAACCCCCGGTCTTTGCGCTAAACGCCGATGATCCCAATCCGGTCGAGACCGCAAACCGGGAAGGTGCATCGCCCTTTGTCATCACCTGCGAGCATGCCGGCCGGGAAATCCCCAAGGGCCTTGGTGATCTGGGGCTGGACGATCATCACCTTAGTCGTCACATCGCCTGGGACATCGGCATTGAGGGTGTCGGGCGCAGGCTTGCCGAGATGCTCGATGCGCCGGTCATCTTCCAGCGCTATTCCCGGCTGGTGATCGACTGCAACCGGCCGCTTTGGGCCGAAGACTTGATTCCCGAAGTCAGCGACGGCACGCCGGTGCCGGTGAACAAAGGCATCCCCGATGCCGAACGTGCTGCCCGCGCCACGCACATTCATACACCGTTTCACGACGAGGTTGCCGCCATTCTCGATCACCGTGCGGCTGGCGAGCACAAGACCGCGCTCATTGCGCTGCACAGTTTCACGCCCCGGCTTGAGGCCCGGCCCGCGCCGCGGCCGTGGCATCTCGGCATCCTGTTCAACCGCGATGCCAGCCTTTCCGAGCACGTTCACAACGTCATGGACGAAGAGGCAGGGCATTTAACCTTTGCCTTTAACGAGCCCTACATGGTCGAGGATCACGGCGATTACACCATTCCGGTTCACGGCGAGCAGCGCGGCCTGCCGCACTCGCTGTTCGAGATCCGCAACGATCACATTGCCGATGAGGCCGGACAGGCGGATTGGGCGGCGCTGCTGACCAGAGTGCTGAACAAGGTTGCCGAGCGCCTGTAGCACCGATACCCAGATCTGAGGAGCATCCCATGAGCCGTGCCAAAAACCATACGATCCATCGTCATCATCATCATTTCGGCTGGGACAATGCCAATGAGCCGGTGCTAACGATTGCGCCGAGCGAGACCGTCGAGTTCGAGATCGTCGATGCGGCTGGGGGCCAGTTTGACCCATCCTCGACGGCGGCCGATGTGGCGTCACTCGATTTCGATAAGGTCAATCCGGTGACCGGCCCGGTGCTGATCGATGGTGCCGAACCGGGCGATAGCCTCAAGATCACGCTCGGCAATTTTGCGCCGTCTGGTTGGGGCTGGACAGCCAATATTCCCGGTTTCGGGCTGCTAGCGGACCAGTTCACCGACCCGGCGATGATCAATTGGGCGTACGATCCGAACGGTCTGTCGCCGGCGGTATGGAACGACCTTGCCCGCATTCCGCTCAAGCCGTTCACCGGCACGATCGGCGTTGCACCGGCCGAAGCTGGCCTGCACAGCGTCGTGCCGCCGCGCCGTATCGGCGGTAACATGGACATACGCGATCTGGCGTCGGGCGCAGAGCTCTACCTGCCGATCGAGGTGGCCGGTGCATTGTTCTCGGTTGGCGACACCCATGCCGCGCAGGGCGATGGCGAAGTGTGCGGCACCGCGATCGAAACCCCGATGTCGGTGACACTGACATTCGATCTGGTGAAGGGTGAGAACCTTGCCTTCCCGCGCTTTACCACGCCCGGTCCGGTAACGCGGCATCTCGATGCGAAGGGCTATGATGTAACCACGGGCGTCGGGCCCGATCTGTTCGAGGGCGCAAGGGCGGCTGTCTCGGGGATGATCGATCTTTTGACCAGGCGCCACGGCATCAATGCGATCGATGCCTACATGCTGTGCTCGGTGTGCGCCGATCTGCGCATCAGCGAGATTGTCGATCAGCCTAACTGGGTTGTTTCGCTGTATTTTCCGCGCATCGTCTTTGAGTAGCTCAGGAAACCTGATTGAACGTTCCCAACACCTCATCGACTGTCTGTACCCGGCAATAGCCGCCGAAAGCCTTGAGCGCGAGTTCATGGCGTTCGGCCGAGTAAGTTGCGCAGCCGTCCGAGGCGCAGACCATGTAATAGCCGAGATCCGCTCCATCGCGCACTGCCATGTCTACGCACTGATCGGTTATGAAGCCGACAACAATCACGTTCTTGATGCCCAGATTGCGCAGCACATAGTCGATGTTGGTCGAGTTGAAGACGCCAGACGATGTCTTGGGCAAAACGATATCATCCTCTTCAGGCTCGATGCCGGGCATCACTCTGGCGTCCGGTGAGCCCTTGGGTACGTGAATGCCTGACAGCTTGTGATCGAGACTACGGTCACGGCCGCATTTCGTTAGGCTCTCAATCACCGTATAGACGATTTCCACGCCCATCGACCGGCAGCCGGCGATGAGCCGTTTGATTGCCGGCAGGGCGCGGTTCTCGATGGTCTCGACATAGGCAGGCTTCTCCGCCCGCTTATCCGCGCTGTATTCTGACATCTGGGCATCGACCACTAATACGGCTGTTTCAGCCGGATGGAGCAATCTATCCCGCTTGGGGTGTTCGACGATGGATTTATCCATGAACGTGGTTCCGTACTGCGCAGTTTATGGGCCGGCCGTAAGACAGAATCCGATGAGCCTGTCGGGCAGATAGATTGAACGATTTCAGGCAAGTTTGCCAGCATTGCTACGACTGAACTCGTGACACAGACAATTGCAACAGGGCAATGCACGGGCGTCTATTGAGGAATTCATTTGACTAAATCACGAAGACACAATTTCCCCCGCGTGAAAGCATAGTCTAGATTGCCAAACGTCCGAGTTTGGCATTTTCCGGACGTATTGAAGCTTCCGGATTTTCGTCCGCTGTCAAGGGCGAAGCGGACTCGGCACAAGGGTATTCGCAGAGCCCGATAAGGGACAATTTCCCTCTTGGCAAGCACCCACTGAGACGGTGTGAATGCACTAATCATCGACCGAGACCTCCTGCCGGTTGAAATATCCGGTTCCGGACGAACACCGGACTCTCGTGTCAGTAGCGCGTCAGGACCGAGGTTGACCCAACTGAGACAGGGACCGTGATCCGGAGGGATGCTCAGTGGCGCCTTCTATGAAGCCAAATTCCTCCGCTATGCACCCCTAACAATTCGTTCATTAGGCGCTGGCAGCACACAGCATTATCAAAAAAAGAAGGCGCACATTGACAACCTGAAGTTCAAACCAATAAACTAAATGAAAACGTTTTCATAAAGCGAAACTGCGAGAATTCGGGGAGGAAATCGACCGTGTCGGGAGCCGTCAGTATCCGTATGGTTGCTGCGCGAGCCGGTTGTTCCATCGCGACCGTGAGCCGGGTAATCAATGGTACGGCCCAGACCAGTGATGCAGTCCGTGAGCGCGTTGAGGAGGCGATCAGCGCACTCGAGTATCGGCCCAGTGAGATCGGCCGCAGCCTCAAGACGCGTAAGACCCGCACCATCGGCATTGTTGTTCCAAGCTTCACCAACCCGGTGTTTGCAAGCTCGATCGCTGGCGTGGAGGAAGTCGCCCGGGCACACGGCCGCACGGTGCTTCTGTCGGCAACCGAGTATCATGCTGAGCGTGAGGAAGAGATCATTGAAACACTCCTCGCCAAGCAGGTCGAAGGTCTTGTGCTGACTGTCGCCGATGCTGACAACAGCCGCGCTTTGGACCGGCTTGATGCTGCCCGGGTTCCATATGTATTGCTCTACAATCAACCCGCCCGGACGAACCGGCTTGCCGTGAGCGTGGACAACATTGCGGGCGCCAAGGAACTCCTTGGTCAGTTGATCGCGTTGGGACATTCACGTATTGCTTTCGTCGCCGGGCGGTTCCGTACATCTGACCGCTCACTGCTGCGATATCAAGGCTGCGTCGAGGCGATGCGAGAAGCAGGTCTGCCCGATCCGGAAGTGCTCGAAGTCGACTATGCAGGTGATCAACCAGAGGAGCCGGACGCGCTTGCTGCACAACTTCGCGAGCTGAGATCGCCGACGGCGCTATTCTGCCCGAACGACTTGCTCGCGCTGGCCGTTATTGCCGCGTCACGAAGCATCGGCATGAAAGTTCCAGCCGACGTTTCTGTAGCGGGCTTTGATGGCATCTCGATCGGCAAGATGATCGAGCCCAGCCTCGCTACCATAAATCAGCCAACCCGGGCCATGGGAGTCCGGGCCATGGAGCTTTTACAAGCGTTGTGTCAGGCAGACCCTGTCGAACCGGGAGTCCGTTTGCTGCAACATCAGTTTCGACCGGGCGGGTCCATCGCGGCTGCGCCAGTTGAAGGCAACGGCGGCACGTGAGACCGCCACAATCAGAGATCACTTGATCTCGGGAGGAAGAAGCAGATGAAACCTATTCTCCGAACGCTTGCTGCAGCCGCTTTCGCAGCTACTGCAACTTTTACCGCGACGGCCCCTGCCATGTCGGCAGACGCCATTTGCTACAATTGCCCGCCGCAATGGGCTGATTGGGCAACCCAGCTGAAGGTGATCAAGGAAGAGCTGGGCTACCAGATCCCGCACGACAACAAGAACTCCGGCCAGACGCTTTCACAGCTTCTGGCAGAACGAGGCAGCCCGGTTGCAGACGTTGCCTACTACGGCGTGTCCTTCGGCATCGCGGCTAAGGAAAAAGGTGTGGTCGAAGCCTACAAGCCGGCCAACTTTGACGACATCCCTGAAGGTCTGAAAGACCCGGACGGCCACTGGTTCACAATCCATTCCGGTGCCTTGGGCTTCTTCGTCAACAAAGATGCGCTGGGCGGTGCACCTGTCCCGACATCGTGGGCGGATTTGCTGAAGCCTGAGTACAAAGGCATGGTCGGATATCTCGATCCATCAAGCGCCTTTGTTGGTTATGCCGGTGCGGTTGCTGTAAACCGGGCCATGGGCGGCAGCCTGGAGAACTTCGATCCTGGTATTGAGTATTTCAAGAAGTTGAAGGCAAACGAACCGATCGTTCCAAAACAGACGTCATATGCGCGCGTCCTTTCTGGCGAGATTCCAATCCTGCTCGACTATGACTTCAACGCCTATCGCGGCAAATACAAGGACAAGGCAAACGTCGAGTTTGTCATTCCTGCCGAAGGCACTGTTGTGGTTCCTTACGTCATGAGCCTCGTCAAGGGCGGTCCTAATCCGGACAAGGGCAAAAAGATTCTGGATCACATTCTTTCCGACAAGGGTCAGGCCGTGTGGGCGAATGCTTTTCTGCGTCCGGTCCGTGCCAGCGCCATGTCGAAGGATGCCCAGTCAAAATTCCTGCCGGCAACCGAGTACGCCCGTGCCAAGCCGGTTGACTACGGAATGATGGCCAAGGTTCAGGACGGCTTCAAGAAACGGTATCTCGACGAAGTCCGTTAGGGTCTTCATCGAACCAACCAACGCACAGTCTTGTGAGGCGGCAATTACAGTTGTCGCCTCACAGAGCACTTCGCCCTAAATTGTCAGCCATGTCACTTGACCGCAAAGAAGTTCCGCTACTGGCAGTTATGCTCATTCCTGTCTTTGTGGTGTTTGCCACGTTTTTCCTCTTGCCCATGGCCAGACTCGTTTTGGTCGCCGGCAGCGGCGAGAATGGCATGAGCGAATATCTGACAGTCATCAGGACACCGCGTCATTTCGAGAGCCTCATCGCGACCGTGCTTCTCTCGGCCGTGACGACGCTGGCAGCATTGGTGATCTCGGGGATCTCCGGTGTCTTCCTGGAGCGCAATCGATTCCGCGGCAGGGAAGCGCTGATCTCGATGCTGACATTCCCGCTCGCCTTCCCTGGCGTCGTAATCGGTTTCCTGGTGATCATGCTTGCGGGCCGGCAGGGCCTGGCCAAGGAAATTTCGACGGCCCTGACAGGAACCCGGCTGGTCTTTGCCTATTCAATGGCCGGGCTGTTTGTCGGGTATCTCTATTTTTCAATTCCGCGGGTGATCCTGACGCTGATGGCAGCGGCGGAAAAACTTGATCCGGCGCTTGAGGAAGCCGCCCGTTCGCTCGGCGCTTCTCGCTGGCAGGTGATCCGCGATGTCATCGTGCCGGCGCTCAAACCGGCCCTGATAGCCTCGGGCGCAATATGTTTTGCGACCGCCATGGGGGCGTTTGGCACCGCATTCACGCTGGCAACGAATATCGATGTGTTGCCAATGACGATCTATACCGAATTCACGCTCAACGCGAATATTGCGACGGCCGCGGCCTTGAGCATCATGCTCGGTATCGTCACTTGGATTGCGCTCTATATCGCCCGCTCGCTTGCCGGCTCGACTGTTGCGGCGGCGGCCTGATGCGCAGATCCGGTATATTTTATCTGAACCTCGGCTTTACGCTGCTGGTGTGTGCGTTCTTGATCGTGCCCGTGTTCCTTTCGATTAAGGCCGGCGTCACCGAGAACTTTTTTCAGGGCGTCAAAAGCGGCCTGACACTTCGCTGGGTCGGTGAAGTTTGGGAGCTCTATGCCGACACGATCTATCTGTCGCTTCTGATCTCCATCACCTGCCTGATCGCCGACTTGCTGATCGGCGTCCCGGCAGCCTATGTGCTGGCCAAGAAATCCGGCCGTACGGCCCGCATCATCGAAGAAACCTTGGTTTTGCCGATTGCAATTCCCGGTCTGGCCATCGCCCTTGCGCTCATCATCACCTACGGCGGGTTCCGGGATTTTCGTACCAGCTGGCTGTTCATCCTGGTCGGCCATGTGCTCTATACGCTGCCCTTCATGGTGCGCTCGGTGCTGGCCGTCTTGTCGAGCTTTGATTTCAAGACGCTCGAAGAAGGCGCGGCAAGCCTGGGTGCAAGTTTCTGGCAGCGGTTCTTCACCGTCATCTTGCCGAATTGCCGGTCCGGCATACTCGCCGGCTCATTGATGGTGGTGACGCTTTCGGTCGGCGAGTTCAACCTGACCTGGATGTTGCACACACCGCTGACGAAGACATTGCCGGTTGGCCTTGCCGACAGTTACGCCTCCATGCGGCTCGAGGTTGCTAGCGCCTACACGCTGGTTTTCATGGTGATGATCCTGCCGCTGTTGATCGCCTTGCAGCTTTATGGCCAACCGCGCGAAGTCGGACACGGCAAGCCAGCAACGCCAGGCAGCAGGGCTTCATCATGAACCAGTCCACCCAATCAATCGACATCCGCCTCATTGAGTGCGCCAAGACATTCTCCGACGGTACGCGGGCATTGGAGCCATTGACGTTGCAGATCGAGGCCGGCGAAACCGTCGTCCTGCTCGGCCCGTCCGGTTGCGGCAAGACGACGACATTGCGGATAATTGCCGGGTTGGAGTCGCCGGATCCCGGCGGTCAGGTACTGTTTGGTCAGGACGACGTTACCAATCAGCCGATTGAGCGCCGCAACGTCGGCATGGTGTTTCAGTCCTACGCGCTGTTCCCGAACATGAGCGTTGAGCAGAACATTGCCTACGGCTTGACCGTGCGCAAGATGGCCAATGATGAAAAGGCCCGCCGCGTCGCTGAGATGCTCGACATGATGCAGATCACCGAGCTTGCCGGGCGGCGCATCGATCAACTGTCCGGCGGCCAGCGCCAGCGTGTCGCCCTTGCCCGCGCGATCGCGGTGCGGCCACGCGTATTGCTGCTCGATGAACCGTTGACGGCGCTGGATGCTCTGCTGCGCGAACGCCTGCGCGTTGAGATCGACCAGCTCTTGCGTGAATTGGGTATCACTGCCGTCTACGTGACGCATGACCAGAACGAAGCCATGGCACTCGGTGACCGGATCGTTGTCATGGACAAAGGCATGGTCGCCCAGACAGGCACGCCACAGGACATCTACTACAAGCCTTCGAATGCCTTCGTTGCCGACTTTATCGGCACCATCAACAGACTGCGTGGAACGGCAAACAAGGGCATGCTGCAGACCGCCGGTGGCAAGCTGCCTTGGTCAGGACCGGATGCTGGTGACATCGAGGTGCTGTTCCGGCCCGAGGATGCCACTATCGTGGCGCTCGATGCAGCCGAGTTGCGTGGCCACGTCGTAGCATCATATTTTCTCGGCGACCGCACGAAGGTGCTGCTGGACGGCATCGGCGAGCAGACGGTCGTGGTTGAGACGGCAGACCGCAGACAGTTTGCCAAGGGTGCGGAAATTGGCCTGATCATCAAGCCAGATGCATTGATGACGCTTGAGTAAGGAGCATCGAAACGACCGATGATCATTGCCCAGATAACCGACCCGCATATCAGGGCGGGTGGCCGACTGGCGTACCGGAAGGTGGACACCGCTGCCGGGCTCAAGGCATGCGTTGCACATCTGAATGCGCTCAAGCCAATGCCGGATGTCGTGGTGATGAGCGGCGACCTCACCGACTTTGGCACACTTGACGAATACGCCGTTGCACGTCCCATTCTGGATGAACTGTCCATGCCGTATTTTGTGGTGCCGGGCAATCACGATGAACGCGGCGCCATGCGACAGTCATTTGCTGATCATGGCTACATGCCGCCTTCAGGGTTTGTGAACTACGCGATTGAAGATTATTCCGTCCGTCTTGTTGGCCTCGACACGGTTGTGGCCGACAAGCCTTACGGCGAAATGTGCCGGGAACGGCTGGAGTGGCTCGATACCTGTCTCAGACAGGAACCGGACAAACCCACATTGATGTTCATGCATCACCCACCATTCATCACCGGCATCCGGCATATGGATTGGCAAAACTGCAGAAACAACGACGTGCTTGGCGATATTGTTGCTCGGCACAAGCAGGTCCAGATGATCCTGTGCGGTCATGTTCACCGTGCGATCGAGAAGAGCTGGGCTGGAACGATTGCCAGCATTGGACCAAGCCCGTGTCACGCCGTCGCTCTCGACCTGAGTGAATGCAAGAACCCCGCCTTCACGCTTGAACCGCCTTCCTGCCGGCTGGTCTATCTCAACGATGACAACTGTCTGATCGGCCACCTCAGTTACATCGGCGAATTCGGCGGACCATATCCGTTCTTCAATGCCGATGGGACGCTGATCGACTGAAATTCGAAGCCAATCATGTTGCGCGGCGTTGAGTTGCCGCAAAGATCGATTTTTCGAGGTCACGCCAAGGAAACTGAACAGCCAGCCCACATGCGCTTCAACACTGAACTGCAGATATTTGCTGTCGCCCATCCACTTCCGTTCCTGGCACTTTCCGGACGAGTTGAGCTTTGCCGATTTGAGTCCGTTACTGGGGGCTAAGCAGACTCTGCTGGACGGTGTTCGCAGAGGCCGATAAGGGGCAGATCAACCTTTCGCAATTTATCGGCCAATGAGCGCTCTTAGCGCACATCATCGCGCCGATCGAGCAGGCCCTGAAAAAGGGCAGCGTCGATGACTGGCGACCAACAGATCGATGACGCGGGCAATACGGCCCGCGACTGGAACGGGGGTTGATGCACTTGGCAAGGCCGGGTCGCAAGAGGAAAACCAAGGTCACACTTGCCGTTGGCCTGGGTGTTTCACGCGAACGTGCAAGCCGGGCAGGGGAGGGGGCCATTGAACTCAGGCGCGAGACC
>JAEKFU010000686.1 GCA_016522385.1 Pseudomonadota bacterium | reverse complement strand
GCTGTCGTCTGATCGGGAAAGTAGGTCCACTCGACCCGGTCGACCTTGGCGATCTTGCCGCCAGCAGCCGCAGAAGGCGCCTCAGAACGTGGCACATAGCTGGGGTTCTTGACATAAACGACCTTTGAACCCGGCACCCATTCGTCTGCTTTGAACATGAACGGGCCGGAGCCGATATGCTCTTCGACCTGCTTGAAGGCATCGGTTTCTGCCATGCGTTTCGGCATCATGAATGGTACGTTGGAAGAGATCTTGCCGATCGATTCCAGCACTAGGCCATAGGGCTCCTTGAGCTTCAGCTCAATGGTCTTGGCATCGGGTGCCGTGAGGCTGTCGACCACGGCAAACAGGGCCTGGCCCATACCGTCGCGCTTGCCCCAACGCTGAAGCGATGCCACGCAGTCTTCACCGGTTACATCGGCACCATCGTGCCATTTCAGGCCGTCACGCAGCTTAAACGTCCAGGTCAGCTTGTCGTCCGAAACGGTCCAGGTATCGACCATCTGCGGTTGCGGTTTGAAGTTCTCGTCCATGGCAAACAGCGTGTCATAGATAAGATAACCGTGGTTGCGGGAGATGTAAGCGGTAGTCCAGATCGGATCGAGGTTTTTGAGATCCGCATGCGGGATTACCCGCAGAATTTTTTCCGCGGCAGCCTCGGAAATCGTACCGATTGCCCCCATCGCCAGCGGCAGCGCGATGGCCGCCGCGGCCAAACATTTTCGTCTTGTCCATCTCAGCATTGGATAACCTCCCAGAAGTATTTTTTGGATCTCATTTGATGAGCCCACAAAGTTAACGCCTGCGCAGGGTAAGGAGTCAATGGCTCCCTCCATTGGACGGAATGTCAATGCGGCAGGTGTTGCCGGTCACCCGGTTTGGTGCCAAGCTTGGAGGGGTTAGCATTTCCGGCCCAACATTAATCGTTTGAGGAACAATTATGGTTGACCGCCCCCTTTGGCAATTAGGCGCCTGCGACCTGGCAGCTGCTGTCGCGGGCAAAAAGATTTCGTCGGTTGAAGCGGTGGGTGCGGCAGTCGAACGCCTGCAGGCGCGCAATCCGCATCTCAATGCAGTGGTTGACGATCTCAGCGATCAAGCGATGGCCGAAGCCAAGGCACTTGATGAGACTATGGCGTGCTCCGGTCCGATTGGACCACTGCATGGCGTGCCGGTGACGATCAAGGAGAACATCGATCAGGAGGGTCGGGCGACACCGAACGGCGTGACCGCCTACAAGGACATCATTGCACCGGCTGATGCGCCGGTTGTGCGCAATCTCAAAAGGGCCGGCGCCATTGTCATTGGGCGCACGAATACGCCGGAATTCTCGTTCCGCGCGACCACCGACAATGAGCTGCATGGCCGCACGTTTAGTCCGTGGAACGACTGGGCCTCGTCGGGCGGCTCGTCGGGCGGTGCCTCATCCGCGGTCATGTCAGGGATCGGGGCAATCGCCCATGGCAATGATATTGGTGGTTCGCTGCGGTTTCCCGCCGCGGCGACCGGTGCCGCAACGGTGAAGCCGGGGCTCGGTCGCACGCCGGCGTACAACCCGTCGGCGACAGCCGAGCGCGGATTGTTGGCACAGCTCATGTCGGTGCAAGGCGTGATTGCGCGCGAGGTGCGGGATGTCCGCCTCGGCATGGAGGTGCTTATTCAGTATGACGCGCATGATCCTTGGATGGTGCCAATGCCGTTTGCAGGACCGCAGTTGTCCGGCCCGATCAAGATCGCCTTTACCCGCAACACGTTTGAGTTCGATCTGCATCCGGCAGTTGAGACGGCTCTCGAGACGGCGCGGGATGCCTTGTCGGAGGCCGGGTATGATGTGGTCGAAACCGAACCTCCGCTCTTGCGTGAGGCGGCAGTAGAAGGTGCGCGCTGTTTGTTTGGTGAGGTCAAGGCACTAATGGGTGATGATATACGCAGGCTGGGCAGCACCACGCTCAGCAGCATATTTGATGACTATTATGCCTACTTCGAACCGTATGAAGGCTTGGATTTGCTGAAAGGCTTCGCCAAACGGTCACACTATCTCAGGCAATGGACATTGTTCCTGGAGGACTATCCGTTGGTGCTGACGCCGTTTCTGCCGGCACCAACCTATAGTTGGGACCGAGATACCGAAGGACCGGAAGGGGTGAAGGAGGTTCTCGGCGCGGCGCTCTATAGCTACGCGATGAACTATATGGGCCTACCCGCCGGTAATGTTGCGGCTAACTATAATGACGGCCTACCGGTCGGTGTACAGATCGTCGGCCGACGGTTCCGAGAGGACATGATCCTGGAAGCCTGCGGGGTGGTTGAGCAACGTGTCGGCATTATGGCTGAAAAGCTGTTCGAACAGGAATAGTGCTGGAAGAAGAGAGGCCTCATGAATCGTCCACGGATCGCCATCGCCGGCTTTCAGCACGAAACGAATACCTTCACGCCGATCCCGACACCGTTCGAGACCTTCGAGGCCGGAGGCGCCTGGCCGGGGCTGCAGACGGGCAGCGGCGTGATCGACACATTAGCCGGGCTGAACATCCCGATTGGTGGCTTTATCGATGCCGCGGATGAGTTTGATCTGATGCCGATCGCCTGGGCGGCGGCTGAGCCGGGCAGCTACGTCACAGATGATGCATTCGACAAGATTTCGGGCATGATCGCCGATGGCATTGCCGCGACCAATGACGTCGATGGTGTCTACCTTGACCTGCACGGCGCCATGGTGACCCAGTCGCATGATGATGGGGAAGCGGAGATCCTGCGCCGCATCCGAGAAGTAACCGGATCCGAGCTGCCAATTGCCGTCAGCCTTGATCTACATGGCAACATGTCGCGCGAGTTTGCCGAGCGGGCCTCGGTGACGACGATCTACCGGACCTATCCACATATCGATATGGCTGAGACCGGTGCGCGGGCCTGCAAACTGCTGCGTGAGGAACTGAGGCGCGGTGAACCGTTTGCCAAGGCCTGGCGACAGCTCGACTATATCGTTCCGATCCAGGCGCAGTCGACGCGCCGCGAGCCCGGCGCCCGTCTCTACGGCATGCTGCCGGGGCTTGAGGGCAACGGCGTCAGCTCGGTCGACTTCGTGTTCGGTTTTCCGCCGGCCGATGTGCCTGCCTGCGGCTGTTCGGTATTTTCCTACGGCACCGATCAGAACGCCGTGGATGCTGCAGCGGACACCATACTGGCGGCGCTGAAGGCGGCCGAGGATGAACTTCACAACCCGCTGGTGCCGGCCGCTGACGCGGTCGCCGACGCCATGACGGTGGCGTGTGAGGCATCACGGCCGGTGCTGATTGCCGATGCGCAGGACAATCCCGGTGCCGGTGCAACAGGCGATACAACAGGACTGCTGGCGACCCTGATAGAGGCCGGCGCACAAAGCGCTGTCATCGGCATGTTTTGGGACCCCGAAACGGCGTTGCAAGCCCATGCTGCCGGCATCGGAGGTGAGCTGGATGTTGCGATTGGCGGCAGGTATCCCCAGCTTGGCACCGGCCCGCTCAAGGCCCGCGTGCGCATCGAGGCGCTGTCAGACGGTTGCTTTGTCTTCACCGGCCCGATGTATGGCGGCGCGACCGCCAATCTCGGCCCAATGGCGGCATTGCGTATTCTCGATGACGGCGCCGACGTGACCGTCGTGGTTGGCTCGAACCGAACCCAGAATGCCGACCAGGCGATCTTCACCCATTTGAATATTCAACCACCGGACCAGGCTATTGTCTGTGTGAAGAGTGCCGTTCACTTTCTCGCTGACTACGAACCGATTGCCGAAAAAGTGATCTTCGCCGAGAGCCCGGGTGCCAATCCTTGCCAGCTTGATCGCATTCCGTTTACCCGGTTGCGCCAGGGAGTTCGCTTGGGGCCAAACGGTCCGGCATTTTCCGGATCGACGCGATCAAGTCTTAGCGTTTGATCGGGATTTTTGTGCACATTTGTGAGATGGCGCCCGCCTGTTCCATGAGTTTGCGCCTTGGCAGGCCCGATGCACGCGCTTCGTAGGGCTCACCGCGTCTGCCGAGCTCTTTACCGAATTCGATCATTGCCGCGACCACCAGGTTGCTGGCATCGTCCGACAAGGCATTCTCCAATTGCTCGAGCGCGATCATCGGGCCGTCATAGAGTGTCCAAAACAGGCCGAACTTGTTGTCCCAGATGGCATCATCGTTGGTTGTTGCCAACGTTTTGGTGACCTGTTTGACCTCCACGCATAGACTGGCATGGACTGTCTTCAAAGCATCTTCGATCCGTTTACGCTGGATGACGGCTTCAACCTTGGCCTCTTCTGCCTCCTGCTTTTGCACCATAGCCTCACGTTTTGCGGCCTCGGCCTGCTCTCGGGCCTCGAAGGCGAGCCAGGTGGCCAGCGCCGCGGCAATGGCGAGCAAAATGGCTATGGCCAGGTAAAAGCGATTTACCCGGTGCAGCGATTGTCCTTGGTGGATCGCGCCTTGAGGGTCGTTCAGCGATCCTGGCCCGTTGTGTGCAGCGTCGCCCATGTTTTCGCTCGCGCTTATGAATGCCATGTGCAAATCGGTCAGCGAAGGCGCCTCGTCTGGCCGGTTCATGGCCCAATTTTCTGCCGCCTCGATGTCCGCTCCGGACAGTAGATGGCTGACAGGTTGACCCGCGTCCTGCCATTCACGCGCACGAAAATACAATTGGGTATGAGTTCGCAGCCAGTCGGCGTTTTGTCTGAGCAGGTTAGCGAGCGTCTTGAGACCCTCCATGAAAGACCGATCCTGGTCAAACCGGATAGCGTTGATTTTGGCCAAAGGGGTGGGCACCGTTGCATGACCTAAAGGGCGATGCAGAACCGGCTGTATATGTTTGCACAGTTCGTGTGCATAGGCTGCTTCTGCGGCAAAAATGCTGGACCGAACTGCATCGGGGGACAGCACGCAAACAATCGTGTCAGCTTCGGCGATCAGGGTGCCGCGACGGATCTTCCAGTCGTCACCCTGGTCAAGGGCTTGGTGATCGATGGAAACGCTAAATCTGCCGTCATATTCAAGGCCCTCGACCAACTCGTTGGCGAAACCAGTGTCTGGGTGGGCATAGGAGACGTATATTTTGAGCTTCGGGTCGCCTGTTGCAGCTGAATCCATACAGGACACTTTCAAAATCAACGGATCGAGAACGACATTGAGTATCTCACAATACTGGCGATGGTCCAGAGTCCGTTGGATCTTACTCCGATTTCGAGACGGTGATCCGGACTTCGAGTTCCGATCTGTCCTTTCAATGGTTGCTTGTGGCCCGGCATGTGGCGGATTGAAGAGGTCTCTTCTCAACTCGATGCGTACCCCGAGGGGTTCTGAATGCATATCTCCAATTTGCCGATAGGGACCTCACGATATCTCGATGTTCTCGGAGGTTTTGTCGAATTGTCTTTCGAGAGTTGGCTCGAGGCATCAGCGCAGCCGACTGACCGGCTTATTGGTTGTCGTTCGCAGGCGCGTCATTGTCCAATATTGTGGCCGAGCCACGCTCAACTTCGATCGTTGCTGAGTCCAGATCACTGGTGACAAGAAGCTCGAACGTCTCGTCATCCTCTGCCAACTCGTCGTCCAAAAGCGGAACGCCCACCGTAGTGCCAGTGGTGCCGGGTTTCAGGATCAAGCTACCGCGCTGAGCTTCGTAATCTGAGCCTGCTAGTGCGGTCCCGTCCACTGTGGAATAGATGAGTATCACTTCTTGCTTGACGGAAGTCGACAAGTTGAGCTCGAAGACCAGCTTCTCGGCATTTTCCTTTTCTTGTGCGGATGTCACTTTGATCCTAGGAACATCCTCGCGCTCGTCGATGATCTTGCTTAGTTGCACCGTGAAGACAGTATCATCGATCTTGATTTCATAAACACCGTCGTTCCAGCTCACAAGCGAACCGGAAAGCACGCCGCGCTTTTCAGTCACTAGTTTTATGTTGTCTATGGCATGCCGGCTTAACTGGGCCAGTGTTCCCGTTTGTTTGCGGACAATGATCGAACTTGAACTCGCAAAAATGATCTCGCCCTCGATTTGGTCGCCGTCTTTCAACTCAAAAGTAGCGGCGAATGCCGTCGTCTGATCCCAGAAGAACATCGTCGCAAAAACAGCGACTGCAAACGCCAATCTCCTGAATTGTGAGCCGGTTGCCGCAGACGCCCTCCGGCGTCGAAGCGGGTCACCGTCACGGATTACAGCAGGCTTGTCCATCGAACGTCTCCAATTCTGGAATTTCACGGTCGACTCACCTCCTAAGGATTGTTAGCCAACCATGTGGCAGCGGCATCGAAACGCCGCCAGCCCGGAACGTCTGCTCTCAAGTCGACCTCCTTCCATTTTTGATGAAAGGGCGGTTGCTGGAAGGTGCTAAACTTGCCGAAGAACCGTTCAACGAAACGCTTCACCTTCAGGTGGCGGGGATGATCCTTAGGCCAACTGTAAGCGGCCATGACAGCCCCAACGGCCACTGTAGACACCGTCCTTCCTTCATCAATAAGGTTGGGATACGTTTTGGATGTAAGCGTCTCAGTCAGATAGGCACCTTCGATCTTGTTGGGCGGAATCGGTAGCAAGACCAACTTGTCTTGCCGAGATATGTCGCTCAGCAGCGTAACGGGCTTGCCGCCTACGAAGACCAGGGCATCGATCTCTCCCTTTTTCAATTGGGCGAGCGCGATCTGATCCGCCAGGGTCGTGACCTCGACCTCAACACCCAGCGCATCGAATATTATGCTTGCCGTCATGAACGTACCGCTGCCCTGGGCGCCGAAATTCACTCGTTTGCCTTGCAGGCTCGCAACATCACGGGCCCCCGAGCGAGCGAGAACATGCACTTCTTCATTGTACAATTTTGTGATGTATTCGATCTTCTTTTCCACCTCCAGATGGCTCATTCTGTTCCGGTAAAAGTCAAGCACGTCAGATTGGACAATTGCGATGTCGATACCTTTGAGCATCAGCAAGTCTTCGATATTGCGTACTGACCCCTTGCCGAGGATCGTCAAAACGCGATGTTCGTAACCTTCGTCCAAAGCAGTCGATAGGTCGGAAGCAAACCGCACATAGGTTCCCGTTACGCCACCGGAAACGATGCCGACGGTTCCTCTGTTTACCAAATCGTGTTGTGCGCGCACGTCGATATTCTGGGCGTTGACCGCCCCGCCGGCACCCCCAACAGTTAGCAGGATCAAGAGTGAAAGTAGAAAGCGGAAGGACATTTTGAATACTCACTGTTATCTGAACAATGGCCAGGATTTTGTCTGATCGGTCTCTGAGCTGGCCGAAACTCTTTGAATTTGTGACTTAGTTGCCGCTCCGTGCCAAAGCGATAAACTCAAACCGTGTAGCGTGGCTGGGTTCCCTGACGCGCGTCATTGCGTGGATTGCTTAGAAGCCGATCCAGATGGCTTTTTGCCAAGCGTGGCTTTCAATCGGGCAATCTCCTCGTTCGCTGCGGCGAGGCCCTTTCTTAGAACGGCGACTTCATCATCCGGGTTTGCTACCGCGGCAGCGATCATCTTGTCGATGCGCCTTGGAATGTCTTCGCGGGCGCGTTTTACATCGGCTCGAGCCTCAGCCAACTTCGGTTTGATCTCTTCAAGCTGGCGCGTCGTCGCCGTCAGTTTCTCCCGCAACGAGCTAAGCTCCTGAGCGGAGTCGCGCGCCGCTGCTGCCCGTGCTTTTTTGGCCGAGTCTGCTGTTTGGAGTGCGGCCTGCAGGAGCTTGTCGAGCTTTGTGCGATCGGCAAGAGACTTCTGGGCTTCTGCGTCCATCCGTTCCAGCTGCTGCTGCGTTTGTTCA
>JAEKFU010000615.1 GCA_016522385.1 Pseudomonadota bacterium | reverse complement strand
CGGGGGCCAGGGATCGGAAGCGTTGAGTTGCCTGACCGTGTTGCACACGATAACCGGGCAAGCCACAGAGTGAAAGGCGCCGGTTATGGACAGTTGAACTCTATTGATCCAACATCCGCTCATTCGGTGCTTTTCTATGCAAACTGCAGAATCGTGAAAATACCGCGTGTCCCAAGGATTGACCCTGATCAAGGAAGGCCAGCGGTAATTGCCTACGGTTAATACGGCTTCCAAGGTCGCTTCAGCGACAATGCTTGGAATGCTGTGCACAGATTATGTCAAACAGGCAGCTCCCAACCGCCAGTGCCGTTGAAATGGCAGCCCGCCAGCGGGAAATTTCGATCTCGGAGTTCTTTCTCAAGAACCGACACCTGCTCGGATTCGATACACCCGCCAAGGCATTGCTTACCGCTGTGAAGGAGGCGGTGGACAATGCAATCGATGCCTGCGAGGAAGCCCGCATTTTTCCCGAAATTTACGTCGAAGTGCGCCATCGCCACGGGCATATTGGGGTTGTGGTCGAGGATAACGGGCCGGGTATCGTGGAGAGTCAGATCGCGCGAATTTTCGGCAAACTGCTGTATGGATCGAAATTCCACAAGCTCAGCCAGTCGCGCGGCCAGCAGGGGATGGGGATCTCCGCTGCAGGCATGTACGGCCAACTCAGCGTCGGCAAACCGTTGCACATCCTAAGCCGGGTCGCCGGCGATGAGCTGGCGACGGAACTATACGTGTCTATCGATACGGCCAGAAACCGGCCGGACATTCACAAGAAAAAGCACGTGGCCTGGGACCATCCGCACGGCACACGCGTCGAGATGGAAATGGAAGGCCGCCCTCAGAAGGGCCCGCATTCTGTCGAGGTCTACTTGAAGCAAACAGCCATCGCCAACCCGCATGTGACGATTACCTGCCGGGATCCCCAAGGCAAGCGGACCTGCTATGCGCGCAGCATCGACGAACTTCCGCCTCTGCCAAAGGAGATCAAACCCCATCCGCACGGCATCGAGCTCGGCCGGCTCATTCAAATGCTGAGCAACACCGGCTGCCACACATTGTTGAAGTTCCTGGTCGATGAGTTCTCCAGTGTGGGCAACAAGACCGCGTCGGCAATCATTGCTGAAGCCGGCAGGCGATTGAGCAATCGCTCTTACCCCAGACACATTGCACGCTCGCAAGCCACCGCCCTGCACAGAGCCATTCAAAACAGCCGCATTCCGGCACCGCGGACCGATTGCATCGTACCCATTGGGGAACAGCAGCTTCTCAAAGGCCTGCATAGCGAAATTGAGGCAGATTTCTACACGGTGACAACCCGGCCCGCAGCCGCTTATCGGGGAAATCCGTTCCAGGTGGAAGTCGGTCTTGCCTATGGCCGCCCAGGTGATTTCCGCGTCTACGTGGACGAAAGCGGCCACATGCACAACAAGGACATACATGACAAGAGTGCCGCAGTGGATCTCATTGCGGCGAAAAACGAGCCTGCCCGCCTGCTACGCTTTGCTAACCGGGTGCCGCTTCTGTACCAACAGTCCAGCTGCGCCATTACAAGGGCCGTCATCCAGACGAACTGGCGCGGTTACGGTCTCAATCAACCCAAGGGCACGCTGCCGGTCGCGCCGATGGCCATTCTGGTTCATGTGGCATCGGTTTGGGTTCCCTATACGTCGGAGTCCAAAGAAGCGATCGAGCCATACCCGGAAATCCTCAAGGAGATTAAGCTGGGGCTGCAGAAGTGTGGCCGCGAACTCGCGCGCCATTTGCGCCGCAATTTGCAGCTGCGGCGAGAATACGATAAGCGCGCCTACATCGAGAAGTATCTGCCGCATATCGGCATCGCCTTGCAGGAAATCCTGGCGCTTGGCGATGAAGAACGTGACGCAACGGTCACCCAACTCGATGACACCCTCCACAAGACTCGTGCAACCTGAAGGCCCAGACCATGAGCAAATCCCCCAAATCATTCGTTCAAGCTGGAACTGGTTGGCTGAGGCGAGTAATGCACCATCAGGCAGGCGATGCTACTGGCTCTGTCGGCGATGCCAGGGGCAGCGACCTGGACAAACGGACCATGGCGCTTATCGGCTCCATTGCCAGACAGGTGCGAGCGAGCATCGAAAGTGGGACTCTCCCGGCCATTAGGCTGCCAGTCCGCAACTTGGCCAACGTGAAGTACGACCAATCGAAAGGCTATTTTGAGCTTGCTGGCGCACACAAGGTACGCACGCTTACGGTGAATACAGCCAGATCCTTCGCCCAGACCCTTCGCTTGATGGCGACGTCGCAGGCAATGGTGGAAAGCAACGATTTTGCCACCAAGCGTGAGGCCTATTACATCAGCAAGAACTGGGGAGATTGCCGCTTTGACGAACAGACGGAGTCTGATGCCATCATGGATGACATCGAGGCTCTGGCATCGACGCACGGCCTATCGCGTGAGCAGTTGAGGTTCTATCCAGAAGCACACGGCGGGTCGGTGGCCGGTCGCCTTATCATTATCGACAGAAACCCTGCGACTGGAGAGCCGATCGAGGTCGACTGCACCAATCTGGGCAGCGGCGCCTACAGCATTCCGCGTTCGGTAGAACACCTGGAATTCCGGACCGATGCCCGTTTCCTGCTCGCCATCGAGACAGGCGGCATGTTTCAACGCCTCAATAATCACCGGTTCTGGGAGAGCCGAAACTGCATCATTGTCGAAATGGGCGGGGTGCCAACGCGGGCGACACGCCGCTTCATCCGCGTTTTGTCGGACAAGCAGAACCTGCCGGTGTACTGTTTTGTCGATTGCGACCCCTACGGTTTCACCAATATCTACCGCACGCTCAAGGTAGGTTCGGGAAATGCGGCCCATGTCAACCGCTTCGTCTGTGTGCCGCGGGCACGATTTCTGGGAGTTACGCCACAGGATATTGTCGAATTTGGTCTGGAAGACGCGACGCACCCGCTGACAAAGATGGACATCAAGCGGGCGCAGGACGCATTGCACAACGACCCGTTCATCATGGCCCATCCCAAATGGATCAGCGCAATCAAACAACTGCTTGAAATGGGAGTTCGTGCGGAACAGCAGGCTCTTGCCAAATGGGGCCTTAATTACGTCGTCGATGAATACCTGCCTCGGAAACTGGCCAACGAAAGCAGCTTCCTGCCATAGCGAGGCAAACGGGTAAGGATCAAAATCTCAAAGGTGACACGGCGACTATTTGGGTTAGATGATCTAGCCTTATTTACACCAATTATCAGTAGATTCATAAGAGCTGGAGAATTATTGAAACAAATTTTGAAAATCATATGAGATATAGAAATTTGAGAGAGGCTGAGTTGACTTCTTTGTCTAGCCCGGTGCGCAGTGGAAAAGCCAATATGTTCTCCTGGAAACGGCAATTGTTGTGCGCCCTAGTGCTGCTGACCGTATTGTTCCCGACCGCTCCAACGGCCAGAGCCGAAGTCGATTGGGATAGGATGTTTGGTAGAGAGGTTGTAGTTGAAAAAATAAAGAATTCAGAGGGACGTCGCGGCGTGCGATCTTCCTTCGCCATAAACGCCTCCAGAGAGGAAATTTGGGCCAAATTGGTGGACTATGAGCGCTTCGAAGAGGTGTTTCAGGGAATTCGAAAAATGCGGGTGCTCGAGCAAGACAACTCCGGTGCAAAGCTAGAGTTCTGGATCGACGCCGGCCCAAGAGATTTTCATTACGTACTTTACCGCCATTACGAGAAACCTGGAGTCCGACTCACCTGGAAGCGTGTTTCCGGCGACTTAAAGCAGATCGAGGGCAGCTGGGAGATTCACAATACACCTCGCCTCGACGTGAAATTGCTGACTTATGAGTCCTATGTGGAAATAGGCGGGATAGTTCCGACTTGGTTGGTACAGACGGGCGCCATCCGAAAAGCGCGCGAGATGGCGGTGCGTCTTCGCACCTTGATAGAGGATGGCAGATTGTAGGCTGCGGCTGCGTTCCGTAACTAGCCGAGTGACCGGATTTGGACCATCAAATGGTTCCATATGACAAAGACACGCTCTAGGGTCTGTTGAGTATCAGGGTTGTGGCGCTGGTTTGACAGGATTGGTTCAGCTTTAGGGGTGTGAGGAGGAAGGACATGCTGGCATATTCGACG
>JAEKFU010000542.1 GCA_016522385.1 Pseudomonadota bacterium | reverse complement strand
TGTCGAAACGCTAAAAGGTGCGGCAAAGGACGATGCAGCAGCTCGTGAAAGGTTTCTTGATCTCATGGAGCACGAGGCGCAGCGGATGATCCGGCTTGTTGCAGATCTGTTGTCATTGTCGAAGGTGGAAGTCAACGAACGCTTGCGCCCATCGGGAACGGCGGATATCCCTTCAATCGTCCAACGCGTCGCGACGACGCTCGCAGAACAAGCAACCCAGGAACAAAAGACGATCCGATTGATCAAGCCGGACCAGATTGCCCCGGTTCCGGGCAATGATGATGAATTGACCCAGGTCTTCCAAAACCTGATTGAAATGCCATCAAGTACGGTGCATCGGGCACCGACATCACGCTCACGATCACGCCGCGGGATCAGGTGGCCGGGATCCGCGGACCAGCTTTATCCATCGAGGTGTGCCGCCAATTGAAGCGACAGAACCAGACCAAGCATATTCCGGTCTTGATGCTGACGGCGCGAGGCGAAGAGAGCGACCGGGTGTGGGGGCATGATTCCGACGTCGATTTTCGCACGGTCGATGTTCATGTCGGCCGCCTGCGCAAAGCGCTTCACCTAGAAGGTGAGCCCGACCCGTACGGGAAACCGGTTACTCGCTGGACTATGACGGTTGAATTGGCCAGAAGCCTGTAACCTTACCAACGCTAGTTCAGGCCCGAGTCGCTCCCACCACTTTCAGCATCGCCGCCAACATCGGTACCAGGCGGCGAGGCCGTCACGTCACGGCACGTGGAGGCCGTTGCGATGCGGAAATCCTGATTGAGCGATCTTTGAGATCGCACATAGGGAAACGAACGCCGCAAATCACCGCGCCGCGGCAAGAAATCAGACTCCTGGGAAAGTCTCGCTTCGCCACTACTGTTGGTGCCGGCAAGCGTACACAGCCCTGCAACATCCCGGCAGCCGCCGGCGCTGCCACACAGCCGCGTAACGCCATCAAACATCAAGACATAGGTGCGCCCGACGCCTCTGACGCCAAAATCGAATGCAGTGCCGCGAATACCAATGGTCGCTGTCGGCGTGGTAATCTGATAGGCCGGCTTGGCGCTGGCACCGCTAATAAACCGGAAGGCGCCGGTGACGGCATTGACCGCGAAGGTTTTCGCGCCCCCGCTGCCGGAGGTTACATACTTGCTGATCAATAGTTCGGATCCAGGCCCGATTACCAACCTGGTCTTATCGGCGAACCTGATCTGCACCTCACCGGTATTTCCCGTCGCGATCGTGTCACCAATGAATATGTCCTGGCCAACGCTCAGATTGCCCTTGGCGCTGCCGGAGACGATCCGAGCAACGGGCGAGACGCCAACCGCCTCGCCTGCCGGCGCTGACAAGCTAGGTGAAATTTGTAATGCAAGAAAAACGGCAGATAACGACAAACGAATGGGCAACACAGTACTTCTCCTGTTCACCGCACATGACCTGCACGTCAGCTTTTAGAATTGCCTCAAAAAAGTGAACGGCGCAAGGGGATTGATGCCTTGCGCCGCCTGTCGCTTCCTCTTAATCGATCAATATTCGACTTGAATGCAGCGATTGTACTTTTTCCACCAGTAGCGGTGACCTGACCAGCGTGTTTTCATGAGATAGCGGTGACAGTTCGGACTGAAGCTGTCTTCGCCATAAAGCCCATAAGAGCGATGACGGTTGCGGTAGTGGTATCTTGAGTCAAAGTGCCGGCCGTAGTCGTCATGCCAGCCGCCATGAAACCCCTGTTGGCGATTGCCGGCCTCGGCATCAGACAAGACTGAGCCGGAAAAAGCGACTCCGATGACAAAACCAGTGACGGTCCACAGTTTGCGGTTCATTGCACGTGTCCTTCTCAAAGAGGGTTGAATGTCCGTTTACAATGACCGCACATTAGGGTGCTGCTGTTTCAGAGTAATTTCGCCCACGTATTGTCTTGGTTTCTTTTGTTTCAATCCGATTGGTGAGCCTGTGCACACCTCTTCGATTTGTTTTCCTCAATTAATAGAGCTATTGATTGCACATTTTCCAATTTTGGAATCAGCAAGATGAACATCACTGTGGCGCAGACGTTCCTTGAAGTGGTCTCGCGCGGCAACCTCAACCGTGCTGCGGAACAGTTGAACGTTACCCAATCGACGGTAACTACACGCATCAATGCGCTGGAAGCTGAACTTGGACAGCAATTGCTGGTCCGCAGCCGTAGCGGGGCGCAACTGACTGCGGCGGGGTTCAAATTTCAACGTTATGCGGAAATTCTGGTGCAGACCTGGAAACAGGCGCAGCATGAAGTAAGCCTACCTCAGGGATTTGAAAATACCTGTACGATTGCCTGTCATTTCGACTTGTGGGAAGGGGCATGCGAAAACTGGTGTGAGCGGATGCGCCGGCAGTACCAGCAGGTGGCATTGTCAATATGGCCGGGGGATCACAGGGATATCGGCCGCTGGCTGGAAACCGGATTGGTCGATGCGGCCCTTGTCTATGATGTGCAACCGCGCAGCGGTTGGTCGTCCTGGCCGCTGTTTGATGACCAGTTGATCCTAGTCGCCACTCAAAAGCGGCCGTTGGTTCGCTGGGATCCGGCATATGTCTACGTCGATCACGGGCCAGAGTTTCGTCGGCAACACGCGGCGGCCTATCCGGTCGAGGAGACTGCTGCGGTTACGTTCGGCCACTCGGTGTGGGCGTTGCGACATATCCTGAAGCATGGCGGAGCCGGGTATCTACCGTCGCGATTGGTGCAAGATCAACTCACCGATGGCCGACTCCATGAGATTGAAGAGGCAGCGGTATTTTTGCGCAAAGTATCTATGGTAAGCAATGACGCAAGCACTGAAGACTGGCCGTGGTTCGAGGCAAGCCTCGCAACGCTGAAGGAAAGCAATTGACGAGCAGGGTCAATTGATTCTCAACAGACCCTACTTGCCTGCGCGTTCCGCTTCGGCGAGAATATCGATCCACATGCTTAGAAGCTTCGCTTCACGACAATCCTGGCGACGGGGCGCCACTTGCGATAGGTCGGGGGCATCATTGGCTGGTTTCGAAAATCGAGGATTGCCCAACAGACAGTCCAAGACGTGCTCGTCGGTCGGTATTGTGCCGGAAATTTGTCTTTGAACCGAGGCATAATCTGGATGCTCCAACTCAAGGTCGTTGCTCGATTTCGTCTCAGCGGTGTCAATTGTCATTTGGTTAACCCCCACCTACGCCGTGACCTGACCAAAACTCCGGAATTTGTGAGTTCTACAAAAATCTACATGCACATTTTCCGGCTTTGAATACGGTTACACACGGTAGGTTGAATTTATGTGACAATTGCCACAACTGGCGGTTTTTCGATTTGTTGGAGGTTATGTTCTGGCACAGGTGCACATCATAATCGGATCTGCATTTGATCTAATTTTGTCAGTGTTTTGCAGCTCGCATGCGTATCTGGATTCGCCCAGCAGGACCCGCGCCTGCCGGCTGATGCACAAAAAAACCGCCGATTTCATCGAGACTTAACGAATAAATGTTATCGACGGGGCCGAACTTGGGATATTCGCCTCCTTAGAAAAGGCCGCAACCAGCGGCGTAGCGGCGAATGGAGGGCAAACAGATGTCGGATGTGCCGCTCGATCGGCCAACCCGCTATATCGATCCGGAAATCGTCCAAAGATTGCTCAAGGTCACAGACTTTTTAGTTCTGTTCACCAGCGCGGCAATGCTGCTCTTGCTTTCAAAAAAGACACATGACGACAACGCCATTGCGCTGACCAGTTTTCTCGCATTGGTAATCAGCTTCAGCGCTCTGCTGGCGATGCGCTGGCAGGGCCTGTACGGTGTTGCAAACTTGTTAAGGCCGATCCGCGGCGCCGTGCTCGCAACGGCCGTCTCGCTCATTACCGGCGCGGCGGTTTTCCTGGCCACGGATTTGGTGTTGTTCCGAATCGATGATGCGTGGCTAGAATGGTGGGTGGGCATTTGTCTTGCCAATTCGACATTTACCCACTGTGCGGCGTGGATGTGGGCCAGGCCTCGCGCTGCGGCCGGTATATTTCGCCAGCGGATTGCCATTGTCGGCGGTGGGAGGGCCGCAGAAAATGCGATCGACACGCTCGCTCGGTCCGCGGGACTGGATATCGAAATAGTCGGTCTGTTTGACGACAGGCGCGATGAACGCAGCCCGGCATCGATCAAGAAATACGCAAAACTCGGCAAGATTTCTGACCTTGCGAAGTTTGCCCGCAATCAGCGGATCGATCTGATCATCGTTGCCATTCCTCTGTCCGCAGAAGCGCGGCTGTTACAAGTGCTTCAGAGATTGTGGGAACTGCCGGTCGATATCCGCATTTCAGGACAGGCTTCCCGACTGAAACTGTCATCCCGGTCCTATCATCACCTTGGAGAATTGCCGCTGCTGTCGGTGTTCGAAAGGCCATTGTCCGGATGGGGATGGCTGCTCAAGGCCAGCATGGACAAGGTGCTGGCGGTGCTGCTGATCGTTTTGTTGTCACCGGTCATGCTGGCCACGGCTGCAATCATCAGATGGACCAGTAGGGGGCCAGCGATTTTCAAGCAGAAGCGCTACGGCTTTAACAACGAACTTGTGGAAGTCTTCAAGTTCCGCTCGATGTATATCGATACGATGGACGCATCGGCGGCCAAGCTTGTGAGCAGGAGCGATCCTAGAGTGACCCCTGTCGGACGCATCATCCGCAAGACATCGATCGACGAGTTGCCGCAACTGTTCAACGTACTGACCGGCGAACTTTCATTGGTCGGTCCGCGGCCGCATGCCACCCAGGCCAAGGCGGCCGAGAAGCTCTATGAGAGCGTCGTCGACAGTTACTTTGCCCGTCACAAGGTCAAACCCGGCATTACTGGCTGGGCGCAGATAAATGGCTGGCGGGGTGAGACGGACACCACAGACAAGATCTAGAACCGTGTCAAATTCGACCTGGAATACATCGACCGCTGGTCCCTATGGTTAGATTTCTACATTCTGATAAAGACGCCATTTGCCCTGCTTAAGAC
>JAEKFU010000464.1 GCA_016522385.1 Pseudomonadota bacterium | reverse complement strand
TGATTCCATATGAGAAAGACACGCTCTAGTGGATTGCCGGTCCGGCAGGGACAATGCCGGATGGGTTCAGGGCCTTCACGGAGTAGTAACCCGCTTTGATATGGTGCAGGTTTATCGTGTTTTCGATGCCAGGCAGCGACCGCACGCGGCCCATGTAGGCGAACAAGCAGGGATAGTCGATGATCCTTCGAAGATTGCATTTGAACAGCCCGTGGTAAGCCGGGTCAAAACGGATCAATGTTACGAACAGTCGGATGTCAGATTCCGTCAAGTGGTCCCCAAACAGGAACCGTCGTTCATCACCAAGCCTGTTTTCGAGATTGTCCAGTTCGGCGAATACACCGTAAACGGCCTCATCATAGGCTTCCTGGCTTGACGCAAAACCGGCTTTGTAGACGCCGTTGTTCAGTCCCTCATACATACGCTCGTTCAAAGCGTCGATGTCGGCCCGCAAGTCCAGCGGGAAAAGGTCAACCGCGGCATCACCAAAAGAATTGAATGCGCCGTTTAACATTCTCACGATATCTGCCGATTCATTGCTGACAATCGTCGAACCTTCCTTGTCCCACAACACAGGGACGGTTGCGCGTCCCGTGTAGGTGGGAGCTATGCGCGTATACAATTCATGAAGATACGTAACGCCGTTGAGCGTGTCTTTGTTGGATCCGGGGAATGTACCAAACTTCCAACCCTGATCGGTGAGAAACGGCTCGACGACCGAGACGGAGATTGTGTCATCGAGTTGTTTCAGCGCTCGAACCATGAGTGTCCGTGATGCCCATGGGCAAATATAGGCGACGTAAAGATGGTACCGCCCGGCTTCGGCCTTGAAGCCACCATCACCCGTCGGGCCCGCCTTGCCGTCAAACGTGACCCAGTTGCGAAAGCTGGAGATCTGCCGCACGAAACGGCCTTTCTTATCCTTGGCCTGAACGGGCGTCCAATCAGCAGTCCACTTACCATTCACAAGCATGGTTTCACTTCCAAACTCATCGCGATTACCGTGATGGCGCAATTTGCATGTAGCGATGCAATTCCATCCCGGCCTTTTCGTCTGCAACCTCCATCTGGTGAGCGTCGAATTCCCAACGCCGTAAGATCTCGATCTTCAGTTTACGGGTCAATTCTTCACAGGCGATGACTTGTTTTGGTTTCTTGAACACGCGTGCGGGATCCAACAGCGCTTGGCTCACATCTATCATGATCGGTAACCTCTTTTGTGCTTGCAGGCCGCAGCCAATCTCTGCACCGGCAGGTGATTACGTTGCTCAGAACACCAGGAGCTTGTCGGCCGCTGCCGTGGCCTCCGCGAGCTCGTTCATTGTGCTGCGGCGGGCGCTGTCCATCACATCGTCGTCGGCCATGCCGCGCGCATCCATGCAGGTGCCGCAAAGAAGCACGCTGCCCTTGCTGACGACCACGCGCTTCAGCATACGCTCCATGTTATAGTAGCCGTCCGGGGTCTTCTGGCCCTTGCGTGCGGCAATGACGGCATCCGCCATCAGGAAGCAGGTGACCTCGGCATCCGGATCGCTCTTCAACAGCGCATGACCTAGGCGCAGGGCGTTATAGCGGCGCTCTGTCCCGTAGGGCGGATCGTTCAATATAAACAGGAATCTCATCTTTCGGGTTACCTTTTCCTCGTGAAAAGCGCTTGTGAATCGCCGACTAGTCGCCGATTAAGCGGCGGCGTTCCTCAAACTCATCCTTGTCGATCTCACCACGAGCATACCGCTCCTTGAGAATATCGAGCGGCGCCCGCCCTGGTTGTGCATGGTACGGAGGCTGGGTACCGTGCCACCTACCATTGCTGCCCCTGAGAAGTGTTGGTTCTTCCCCATATCACTTGTCCTCTTGAACTCGATCCGTTCGTGGCAGCTCCGCCAAGTTGTTCCAACTTCGCTTTCGGAAAGGCCTTGGATGGCCTTTAGGTCCACCGCATCCCGGTCGGACATTGACGCTGCCCGTTCATTTCATGTCCTTCTTCCGATTTATGGGATAACCGCTTGCCGGCCCGCGCAGGGGCTGGATCAACATCCGGTCGAGCCAGAGGTCGCGACGCGTGCGGAACTGCTCGATACCGATTGTCATGCCCTCGTGACCTTCCCTCGGCTGGGCACAGTAGGTTCCGAGCAACCGGTCCCACCACGGCAGGTTGAAGCCGAAATTGCTGTTTGTCTCGGTCGGGTGGATGGAGTGGTGGACCCGGTGCATATCCGGCGTCACGACGATCCAGCGCAGGACGCCGTCAAGACCAACCGGAATGCGAATGTTGCTGTGGTTAAACATCGCCGTAGCGTTCAGCAGCACCTCAAAGACCAGCACCGCGATGGCGGGAGGTCCGAGAGCAGCAACAACGGCAAGCTTGATGCCCATCGACAGCAGGATCTCGATGGGGTGAAAGCGCAGTCCCGTCGACACGTCGAACTCAAGATCCGCATGGTGCATTCGGTGCAGTCGCCACAGGGCGGGCACCGCATGGAACATTACGTGCTGAAGGTAGATCGCAAGATCGAGCACTAGCAGCGAAACCACAAAAGCGAGCCAGCCGGGCGCGTCGAACACGTTAAACAGCCCCCAACCGCGCTCCTCGGCCAATAGCGCAAGGCCAACCGCCGCTATCGTGAAAGTGAGGCGGACAAGAATTGTATCGAGCACGACAATGCCAAGATTGTTGGTCCAGCGCAGCAGGCGGGGGAACTCGCGCTGCCGCCGGGGCGAGGCAACCTCCCATGTTGCCATCGCGACGAGGATGCCGAAAAAAAAGGAAAGGCGAATGAGTGGCTCGTTCGTCAGTAACAGTTCGACCATGGCCTGGAACTCCTTGCCAAATGACCCTTCCAGATTTATATTCAATCAATCACTTGAATGATATAACGATATGGGGTCTACGGTGTCAACAAGTCCCAAGCACGCCCTGTTTGCTGAGTTCGCCGCAGTGGCCCGAGCGCTTGGTCACCCGCACCGGCTCGAGATCCTTGAGCATTTGGCGCAGGGTGAGAGAGGCGTCGATGCGCTATCCGAGCGTATCGGTCTCTCGATTGCCAATGCCTCGCAGCACTTACAACAGTTGAGGCGAGCAGGCCTTGTAACCTCACGGAGGGACGGCAAGTTCATTCTCTACTGTCTCGCGGACGAGATGGTCCTGGAACTTCTGTCGTCCCTGCGCCAGCTGGCCGAACGCAACGTCGCCGAAGTAGACCGCATCGTTGGCGGCTATTTCGCCGACCGCGACAGCATGGAACCGGTCTCACGCGAGGAGCTGCTTGACCGATCCTATGCTGGATTGGTGACCGTTCTGGACGTCCGCCCCCCGGATGAATTCGCACAGGGACATTTGCCCGGCGCCATCAACATTCCCCTTAACGAACTGGAAGCGCGCCTCGCAGACTTCGAAATCGGCCAGGAGATTGTCGCCTATTGCCGCGGTGCCTACTGCGTACTCTCGTTTGAAGCGGTCGCCGCACTACGCGCCCGTGGTTTCACTGCACGGCGGCTGGACGATGGTTATCCCGAATGGAAGGCCGCAGGATTGCCGGTTGAAACCGGTTCATGAACTGATCCGCAAACACACGCCGGAGCAAGACGGCCAAGCAACAACTTTCGGTCCTCGCACCAGAGCAAAGTGACCGGCCGAATGTCTGAGTTGGGTCATTTACCGACCAAAACTGCACCAGACGCTCTGGTCTGCTTACAATTCATTTGTGGAGAGATGCTTCATTGAAAGGACGGGCATCGACAGCGCCACATCCGTGTTCCGGTGAAGAGCACACTAAGAATGACGAGCAACCGAACATCCGTTGAGTGCCGAACTCAGCAATTCATTGCCTGGCTCAATCCAGTGGATTCCGTAACAGTTGATCGATAGTCTCTCAGGTCTGGAGGGACGCAAATGCAACGCAGACTGGCAGCCATACTAGCTGCTGACCTGGTGGGCTACACCCGTCTGATGGGCGTCGACGAAGCCGGAACGCTTCGTCGCCTGACGGACCTGCGCCAGGAAGTCCTCGAGCCTCTCATTGCGGAGCATAATGGGCGGATCGTCAAGCTCATGGGGGATGGGTTGCTGGTAGAATTTGCCAGCGCGGTGGATTCTGTCGCCTGCGCGATAACATGGCAAGAACGCGTTGCTCAGCACGAGGTCAGTCATGGTGCGAATACGAACCTGCAGTATCGTATTGGCATAAACCTGGGTGACGTTATCATTGAAGGCAGCGACATACACGGTGACGGTGTCAATATCGCATCGCGCCTTGAAAGTATGGCCCTGCCGGGCGGCATCTGTTTATCGGAAGACGTCTATCGTCAAGCGAAAGGCAAGATTGAGACCCACTTCGAGAATACAGGAGAACATCACCTCAAGAATGTGGCCGAACCCGTCTGTGTTTATCGCATCGCAGCCGAGCGAACGACTGAATCGACATCTGCTCTATCGTCTGACGACCAGCCCTTGACCGACCGGCCATCGATTGCCGTGCTGCCGTTCAACAATATGAGTGGAGACGCGGATCAGGAGTATTTTTCCGATGGTATTACCGAAGATATCATCACCGAACTCAGTCGCTTTCGCGAGTTGTTTGTAATCGCTCGCAATTCCTCGTTTTCTTACAAGGGCAAGACGCTGAAGGCGCAGGATATTGGCCGAGACTTGGGTGTCGCCTACATCGTCGAGGGAAGTGTCCGCAAGGCCGACAAACGGATCCGCATTACAGCTCAGCTGATAGAAGTCGCAACGGACAGTCATATCTGGGCAGAACGATACGATCGTGAACTACAGGACATATTCGATCTCCAAGATGAGATAACCCAAACAATTGCAACACTTCTGCCGGTTCGATTGCAGGGTGCGTTGGTTGAGACGGTGCGGCGCAAACCAAGTGAGAATTTATCAGCTTATGATTGTTATCTACATGGTCGCTGGCTGTTCGATCAGACGAGCGGACAAGATGTTGCGGCACTCAAGCTTCTTAAAAAAGCTGTCGAAATTGATCCAGACTATGCGCACGCGCACGCCTACATCGCTCTGGCTCTCGCCTATAGTCTCTATACTGTCAATCCCGTCGGTAAAGACCCGACCGCGGCCGCTCTTGAGAGCATAGAAAGGGCGCTATCGGCGGGGGAAGGCGACCATTTCATCCACGCAGCAGCAGGATATGTCTACATACTGTGCGGTATGCATGATTTGGCGGATGCTCATTCGAGCAAAGCCGTATCCCTCAACCCGAACGACATCTTTGCCATGTTGAGTCGCGGCTACGTTGTCAGCTATCTCGGCGATCCTGCGGCAGGTGTTGAACAGTTGACCAACGCGCTACGGCATGACCCGCACACGCCCGCCTACTTCTACGAATACTGCGCCGAAGCGTATTACATGCTGCATGACTATGAGAAGGCGATCGAAATCTACAAGCGCTGGCAAAATCCGCCCGTTCACATGTATGTCCCTTTGGCATTGAATTATGCACAACTCGGCCGCATGGACGAAGCTCGCGCGGCCATGCAGGAGTTTGAGCACAATCGGCCGGAAGAAGCTGACTTCGCGTCCTACAATGCGATGCATACGCGAATGTGCAAACGGGCAAATGATGCCGAGCACTGGCTTGAGGGATATCGCAAAGTCGGGCTAGCGGTTTGACACAAGCGTTGGCTAGAGATCGCCACCAGCCATGATATGGCAATTGTCGGCGCACCGCTTTGAGGGTGGAGGTCGACACTACGGGCCTTCGACAATCGAGAGTCAGTTATTGGGGGTAGAGCGGACCACTTGCAGGCGAGGCCGGATAGAACGTTCGGTGCCATCCACAGAAGTTGCCTGCATGGGCAAGTGTGCCGTAGCATGCCTTCGTGAGCGGGGAGAAACAGGGGAACATGATTGTCGTGACTGACCGACCCGAATACCAAACATTCTATGATGGCTTTGATGCCACCACATTGACCGGCGCGCTACATGGCGATCTCACCACAGGAGTGAATGCCTGCGTTGAATGCTGCGACCGGCATGTTGGGCAAAATCGTGTGGCACTAAAGTGGAAAAGCGAGTCGGACCAGAGCGGCAACTACACGTTCGAGGACTTGCAGATTCAGTCGGCGCGGGTAGCGAATTTGCTCGTCGCCCATGATGTGCGGCCCGGTGACCGGGTGGCGGGGCTGCTGCCCCGGGTGCCCGAACTGGTGGCGCTGATCCTTGGTGTCTTGCGCGCTGGCGCGGTGTATCAACCGCTGTTTACTGCTTTCGGGCCAAAGGCGATTGAGCACCGGCTCGCGACGTCGAAGGCTCGGGTTGTTGTCACCGACGTCGCCAACCGGTCGAAGTTGGATGATCTCGCTCATCAGCTCATCGTGATGTGCATTGGCGGACACGACGGCGACGTCGACTTCACAGCTGAGACCGCGGCGCAGCCCGAAAGTTTCATGCCAGTGATGCGCAAGGGCGATGATGCGTTCCTGCTGATGTCTACATCCGGCACGACCGGACCACCGAAGGGCCTGAAGGTCCCGTTACGCGGGCTGGCGGGGATTTCCAACTACATGCAGTTCGGGTTGGATCTCCAGCCGGATGACGTTTTCTGGAACATCGCCGACCCGGGCTGGGCCTACGGGTTGTATTATGCCGTGATCGGGCCGTTATTGATGGGCCATCAGACCACCCTGTATGACGGACCGTTCACCGTGGAGAGCACCGCTGCAGTTGTACAGGAGCTGGGTGTCACCAACTTCGCTGGAGCACCTACGGCCTATCGCAAGATCATCGCCGAAGGTCCCGAGGCCGCCAAGCCACTGGCCGATAGTCTGCGCGTCGCCTCCAGTGCGGGTGAACCACTGAACCCAGAAGTCATGCGCTGGTTCAAGCAGCACATCGGCTGTGACCTGCTCGACCAGTACGGCCAGACCGAATGCGGCATGGTGCTGGCCAATCATCATGGCTTGCGCCACGATGTGCGCCCTGGCTCGGCCGGGTTTCCGATGCCCGGCTTCCGGTTGGAGGTCGTGGACGAGCAAGGCAGTCCGGTGCCTCAGGACACGCAGGGTATCTTGGCCGTGCATCGCTCGGAATCGCCGCTGTTCTTCTTTGACGGCTATCTGGGTGCCGAGGGTCAGGGGTGGACCGGTGACTACTATTTGACGGGTGACACCGTCGAGAAGAATGAAGATGGCACGATCAGCTTTGTCGGGCGCAGCGATGACGTGATCACGTCATCGGGTTATCGGATCGGGCCGTTCGATGTCGAGAGCTGCCTGTTGGAACACGACGCGGTCGCCGAGAGCGCCACGGTTGGCATACCCGATGAGGAGCGCGGGGAGATCGTCAAGGCGTTCGTCGTGCTCAATTCAGGACGTCAGGGCGATGAGCCATTAGCCGCAGAACTGAAGCAGCATGTCCGCGACCGGTTGGGCAAGCATGCCTTTCCGCGCCTGATCGCGTTCGTGGAATCATTGCCGAAAACACCGAGCGGTAAGATCCAGCGGTTCATCCTGCGCAACCAATAGGTTGGCCTGACCGATTTGCCGGCGGCGCCCGGACCGTATAAGGCGTCGTTGAGCCTGTTTCACGGCCAAGCCGTGTGAACATTGCGCTATCACGGTTTGCGAGAGTCCGCCAATGAAGACGATCCGTACCCCCCTGCCCGGACTGCAGATAATGGCCAAATGGCGCGAGCCACCTAATCCACCGGAGCCAGCGGTCCAGGAAGTACATCAGTTGTTTTACGGCTGGAGCAGGCCTCGCTGTTTCAGAACTCCATTAACGAAGTCCTTTGGCGAACCGTACTTCGTATAGCAATTGTCGATATTGCTGATCCGGCTGCTGATGCTGATCTCCGGGAAACCAATTTTTGCCATTTCATTCCGCATGGCAGCAGCAACCCTGTCAAACGCCGCGCGGTCATAGCCATCTTCATCACGCAGGCGCAGGATTGCCACACAGTCGCTAATGCTTTCATTCATCAGATGTTCGGGGCTGTTGCGCGGCGGATGCGGACGATCAACATCGCCGGTTTGGTGATGGGCGCATTCATGCCGGTCGATAAAGCGTTGATAGTCGGGCGGCGTGGCTGAGTAGTTTGATCGGAAAACAACCGGTTCGCCATCACCATTCCTTCGGGCCATGCCCGCCGCCGGACCGGCTCTTCCTCCATCTCGATCAATGAAGCGGACCGTCTGCCCTTTATTGTTGGTACAGTGGGGCGGCTTGACGACGTCATGTGTCGCGCGTGCCTGAGCATCCTGCCCGATCGCGACGTGGGTACTGGCTACATACAATACCAGGCCAACAGCAGGAACGATGGTCCCCCGTGCACAGTCTCGCAGCGACATCGAAATTCTAGTCCTTTGCCGATAGTTGTCTGATCAAGGCGTAAGCGGCAAACTCTACTCTCGACATTCAGAGTAGCTCGGAATGTCTCAGTTTGGTCGATAGACCAAGTCAGATCTCTAGGAAACATCAAATCCAGAACTGAACGACTTAAATATCATAGCGGACAATTCACGGCTCGGATAATTCCATGTGAAACGTTCATGCTCTCGGGACCTTTGGCCGAACATGCCTTTGTGTCTGGATCGGGTGCAAAACCAGAGATCAAATTTTTTTGCACGTCGATTCCGAAGTGTGTGCCGTGTCCAGCCAATCGAATTGTGTCGCAAAGTTATCCTGTCCGTGTGGAAAGGTGCAGTTAGATTTCTGAGGATTTTCAAGTCATGTGGGAATAAGGAGATGTCACACCAGTTGTGTTTGCAGGTCAATTCCTGCAACATTTTCACAACTGCATCGAATGAGAATGACCAAGAGATGATCGAAGAGCCCCCCCTACTGTCGATAAAGAGTGAAATGAGGCGCCCGACCAAACGCCAGATACAGGCGTTTCAAGGCATACGAACCGGCTTTATCGTCGATGCCCGGTTTGGTGCGGGGGCGCTGTCCAGAAAGATACAACCAATCGGCGGAGGACGGGACATCAATTGTGCTGTGGCGGGACCAGCCTTAACAGCCGATTGCGGCCCGGCCGACATTCTTGCGCTACTTGCAGCTTTGAAGTTCATACGAAAAGGCGATGTCGTCGTATCTGCATTTGCTTCACACCAGGGCTGCGCAGCCGCGGGCGATCGCGTGGCAGGAATGATGAAGAATTGTGGTGCCGCGGGATTTGTTACCGATGGTCCCGTCCGTGACTATGACGGCATTGTAGCCGCCGGTTTGCCGGTCTGGTGTACTGGGCTTACACCTGCGTCACCCTATTCAAATGGACCCGGCTTAGTCGGCTTTCCGGTGCAGATGGGCGGTCAAGAAATCGAGACTGGTGATATGGTTATTGCGGACCGCGACGGAGTCGTCATCGTGCCGTTTGAACGGATAGATGAGACCATAAACAATATTGAACGCGTCAAGGAGATGGAACACGAGCTCGACGCTGAGGTCGCCAACGGACTGAAGATCCCGGGCAGCGTGGCCGCACTATTGGCGAGCGATAAGGTCAAGTTCTGCACCTGAACCGATGCCCCAAATTGCGTCACCGACAGAGATTGGCGGCAGTAGCGTAAGTATCCGGTTTGGGCGCATCTGTGGACGGCGTGCGCTTGGTACGAGATTATTGACGGTTTGATACAGATTGGCCGTAAGCGGGCATCAGTCGAGGACGACCACGGCATCCGCATAATTCGACCGGCAGACTATCCAGAGATGGTGTAGACTCGTAGCTCCGGCTAGTCGTATCCTCATTTGGCGATAGGATCCAACGGGAACTGAGCCGTGGCTGAGAACACTCGCCGCAGACTTGCCGCTATCCTCGCTGCCGACGTGGTCGGATATAGCCGCCTTATGGGTGAGGATGAGAAAGATACGCTTGTCCAGTTGCGGTTACATCGAAGAGAACTCGTCGAGCCTAAGATTGCCGAACACCATGGTCGCGTTGTTAAACTGATGGGCGACGGCCTTCTCGTTGAGTTTCAAAGCGCTGTGGAAGCCGTTCGATGCGCTGTCGAAATCCAACACACGATGGATCAGCGAAACAACGACATTCCCCGCGAGCGACGAATTACCTATCGCGTCGGCATCAATATTGGCGACATCGTCGTTGAAGAAGACGACATTTATGGCGACGGCGTGAACGTGGCTGCCCGTCTTGAGGAGCTGGCTGAGCCCGGCGGCATTTGTGTCGCCCGCAACGTCTTCAATCAGGTGAAAGACAAATTGGACCTGGAATTCGAGAACATCGGCAAGAAGAAGGTCAAGAACATTGCCGAACCGGTGAGCGTCTATCGGTTGGCCCTTGACGAAAAGGCGGCAGCGATCGTCACACCTGTCATCCAGCAGACTGCAAAGCCTCAACCGCACTCGCGGTCGGTTGCCACCATTGGGATTGGAATGTCTGCCCTTGTGATCGGCGCAACGTTGTGGTGGCAACCATGGATGCCGAAACTGGAGCCAGCATCGATTGAGCGCATGGCATTTGCACTGCCGGACAAGCCATCGATTGCCGTGCTGCCTTTCAACAATATGTCGGAAGACGCAAACCAGGACTACTTCGCCGACGGCATGACTGAGGACCTGATCACCGATCTTTCGAAAATCTCCGGCCTGTTCGTAATCGCCCGCAACTCGTCTTTCACCTACAAAGGCAAGCCGGTGAAGATCGGCAAAGTCGCCGAGGAACTGGGCGTGCGCTATGTGTTGGAAGGCAGTGTGCGTCGTGCCGGCGACCAGGTGCGGAT
>JAEKFU010000380.1 GCA_016522385.1 Pseudomonadota bacterium | reverse complement strand
GCTCTGAAGGGCCCTTCAGCCTAGCCTTGACCTTTTCAACAAAACTTAACCTAGCGGACGCTATTTCTGGTGCTTCAGGTTCCGGTTCGGCGACATTTTCAGCTACCAGCTCTGGTTCAACCCCCGGCTCCGATTCGACAACGGGTTCGAGCACCGACTCTGGCTCAGGGGCCGGTGGTGCGTCTTGTACGTCTTGTTCTTCGGCAGGTTTCTCATCGGTCTTGCCGCGGACCCGGTTGAAGAGTTTCTTAAAAAACCCGCTCATGCAGTTGGTCGCCCCTGCAATACCCCACGTTCAAAGCCCGTCAACTCGACCGCTGCAATTGCACCGGGCGACAACGGCACGCTTAACGCAACCGGCGCATACTGAGGTGTCCGTGCACTGTTGCGGCTCTCCACTAGCACGTCTCGCTTTTGCCCAACCTGAGCCTCCAGAAAGCGCGTCTGCATCACCTCGCCGGCGTTTCGCAAACGTGCCGCCCGCGTCTTGATGACCTCTCCTGCAACCTGGGGCATCCGGGCCGCCGGCGTGCCCGGCCGCGTCGAATAGGGAAACACATGCAGAAAGGTGAGACCGCATTCATCGATCAGCCGCAGCGAGTTGTCGAACATCTCATTGGTCTCGGTTGGAAATCCGGCGATGATATCGGCGCCGAACACCACATCCGGACGCAAATCCCTGAGCGCGTGGCAAAACGCAATACTGTCGGCGCGCAGATGCCGCCGCTTCATCCGCTTCAAGATCATGTCGTCGCCCGATTGCACCGACAAATGAACATGCGGCATCAACCGGTCTTCCTCGGCAAATGCCGCCATCAGACTACCATCCGCTTCGATCGAGTCGATCGATGATAGCCGCAGACGCGGCAGATCCGGCACCGTCCTGAGGATCCGCCGGACCAGATTTCCGAGTGATGTTGTCCCCGGCAAGTCTGCACCATAAGAGGTCAGATCGACGCCGGTCAGCACGATTTCGTTGTAACCGTTTTCCAGCAGCACTCGGATCTGCCGCACCACGTCGCCAGCCGGCACCGAACGCGAATTTCCGCGGCCATAGGGGATAATGCAAAACGTGCACCGATGATCGCAGCCGTTCTGGATCTGTACAAATGCCCGGGCCCGGCCTTGAAAGCCCTTGATCATATGTCCGGCGGTCTCGGTCACCGACATGATTTCGTTAACCTTGACCTTGTCCTCCTGACCGACTCCGAAGTCGCTCAATGCATAGCTCTCGGCGCACAGCTTTTCCGCATTCCCAAGCACCTGATCGACCTCGTCCATCTCTGCAAAACCTGTCGGATCGATCTGCGCTGCACATCCGGTCACGATGATCCGGCTTTCCGGATGGTCGCGCCGCGCTCGGCGGATCGTCTGACGTGCCTGGCGCTGTGCTTCGGCCGTAACCGCACACGTGTTCACGATGACCGCATTCTCCAGTCCCTGATCCTGCGCCTTGGAGCGGATGATCTCGGACTCATAGGCATTAAGCCGGCAGCCGAACGTGATGATTTCAGGTGTGTCCATCAGATTACGTTCCCGCCACCGTCATCGGCAATTCGCCTTCAAAGTCGTATGATACCGGTCCGGTCATCAACATATGTTCGTCGCGCTCGCGCCACTCGATCGTCAGATCGCCACCAGGCAAGGTCACCGTCGCGATCCGGTCGACAAGGTCCTTGCGCACTGCGCAAACCATTGCTGCACAAGCAGCCGTCCCGCAGGCCCGCGTCAATCCGGCGCCCCGTTCCCAGACCTTGAGGATTATGTGGTCACGCGACTCCACATGGGCCAGTGAGATATTTGCGCCTTGAGGAAAGATCGGATGGTGCTCCAAAAGTGGCCCGGCTCGTTCAAGGTCGTGCGCTTCGACATCTTCGACCCAGAACACACCGTGCGGGTTCCCGACATTGACCACCGACGGCGTGTGCAAAACCGGATTGTCGATCGGCCCGATCTGCAGCTCGATCCCTCGGGTATCGTAAAATTCTTCGGCCAGCGGAATATCCTGCCAGCCAAACCGCGGCACCCCCATATCGACAGTGATGTTGCCGCCCTGAGCGCCGTAGCTGATCAGCATGCCGCCGTCGGTATCAATTGTAATGGTCTCCTGGCCAAGCTCCCTGAGCAACAGGTCGGCAATACAGCGCGCAGCATTTCCGCAGCTCTCCACCTCGGCACCGCTGTTGTTCCAGATCCGCATTTTCACATCGGCGCGCGATGATGGCGCCATCATAATCAGCTGATCGCAGCCGACACCGCTATCACGATCGGCGATCCGTCGCGCCGTCGCTTCATCCATCGCAATTGCACGCCTGCGGGCATCCAGCACAACAAAATCGTTGCCCAGCCCGTTCATCTTGCGGAAGTGGATCACGTCTTCAGTCATGGCGCGGGTTATATGGTGAAACCACGTTCAAATACCAGTGTAATCGGTGTTGTTTTCCGTGCCTTCCAAACGAACATGTTATTGGACCGGATCAAAAAGTTGACCTAGCTAGCCCGACTCTCAAATGGATCAGCGCCGTTCATAATCGCCGGGCAAGAAGCGGGAATTCTTAGAAACATGTGTGAATTGTTTGCCATGCCGTGCTCCAAACCATCCGCTGTGAATTATTCGCTGGGCGAGTTCGCACTGCATGGCGGGGAAACCTACAAGAACAATTCCGGTTGGGGCATTGCCTATTTCCAGGAGCGCTAGAGCGTGTCTTTCTCATATGGAACCATTTGAGAAAGACACGCTCTAGGCGTCAAAGAAGCCGAACCGGCCAGCGACAGTCCCTGGGCGCGTTTCATCGCCGCGCAGGGGCTCACTTCGCGCTGCGTGATCGCCCATGTCCGGCTCGCGACCGTCGGGCAGTCAGCGCTGCAAAACACCCATCCGTTTCGCCGCGAGTGCCATCTGCTGGACCACGCAGAATTGCTTCCTATTGACTGCTGCACGCTATAGGCTGCCGATATGCGCATCTTGCGAACCTTTGTGCTCTGCGGCCTTGTCTGTGTCGCAGGCTCGGCACATGCTGATCAGACCGATCGGCGCCTCAACGACTTGTTCACCGAACTCAAGGCGATGTCGGGCCCAGCGACTGCAGCGCCTGTCGAACGCCAGATTTGGACAATTTGGCTGGAAACATCTGATGAAACCGTTCGCACATTGATGAAAAAAGGCATCGAACGCATGGCTGCCGGCGATCTTCGCACCGCACTTGCCGCTTTCAATCACGTTGTCGGGGCAGCGCCCGAATTTGCCGAGGGATGGAACAAGCGCGCCACCGTCTACTACCTCATGGAAAAGTACGATGAGTCGCTCGCCGACATCGTCAAAACCCTCGAACTCGAGCCGCGCCATTTCGGTGCCCTGTCTGGCCGCGGCCTGATCTACATCAAACTGAACGACCTCAACAAAGCCCTGCAAGCCTTTGAGGACGCCCTAGCCGTCAACCCGCAAATGATCGGCCCGCGCTCCAACGCAGCAGCCATCCGACAGATCCTCAAGCAACGCGACATCTGACGGCCAATTGACCGAAACCGAGCTACATCGGCTGAAATTCAGCGCTCGACACATACCGCAGATCGCCCGCACCATGATCAATTCCAATGCCTGCAAATCCGGCGGCACCCTCGTCGGGGGCGTTGATCTGATCACCGCTTTCCAGGTGTTGCAGTTCCAGCAGCGTGTAGGGGCGCGACCACAGCCATTCGCGGTTTTCGACTGCGTCAAGTTCGGGATTCGGCAGAGCTTCATCGCTCCAGCCGAAGAAATACAGCGTAAAGCCGACATCACGAACCCGCTGTATCGACATCAGCCGCATGCCAAGCTGGCTCGCGCAAAACTGTCGGGCCGCAGCGATGTCGCTGACGCGGAGCGTGACATGGGCAAGCGTGGCTTGCCCACCGATCGGATGTCCATCCCCGACCGGTACCGCATCGCCCTCAAAACTTTGCTGCAGGAGTTCAATGACAAAGCCGGCGGGGTCGCGTAGATGGCAAAGATATCCGATGTCGTGAAACTGCCTTGGGTCGGACACCTGCCAGCCACGCTCACGCAGACAGCTGACGGCAACATCGAGATTTTTCAGTGTAATGCCGATCTTCCAGTAGAGATCTTTGCTGGATGCCGCGTAAGGCGCAAAATCTCCCTCGCCAAACTCCAAGAGACATTGCGCCGGATCGTAACCGAATGCCGGCGCCCCACATGATGCGAATCGCTGCATGCCAAACACTGAACAGTAAAACGCCTCAAGCTCTGCGGCGTTCGCCACGCGCAGGCAGTTTCTGGCAAGTCTCATGCTAAGTGTCCATATCAACGATTATGGTTGCCATAAGTGCGTCACTCGCCCCAATTGGCACCCTAATTTTTCTGAACGCGGATCCCGGCGCCGACGGTCAGTGAGCGTCGCATATGCCGCTTGATGACGACTTGCTCGTCTCCAATCATGCCAACTCTACCCAGATCAACAAGCTTGCGAAACCGATATCGGCCAGTTCGACCGACTGTAACGTCACTTTGCCATCAAGACATTTTCAGGCCTAAGCTCAATCTTCCCAGGTTATCCAGACGAAAAGCACCAGTCGTTAGGGATCATACGCCGGGCCACGCATCCAGGTGCGTTCGCGCTTGAGAAAATCATGCAGTGTCTTGCCCGGCTCGTCGGCAAACTTGTCCTCAAGGACCACGAAGCCGTTGATCCGATCAAGCCGGAAGGTACGGAAATCGACCCTTAGCTCGCACCACGCGGCAAGCAGCCATACCGGACCGAAATAGGCCAGCGACAGCGGCCGCACGGTGCGCGCCGAGCCGCTGCCTGCCGCATCGTGATAGCTGAACTGCACCTTGAGCCGTTGGCGCAGGGCATGGCGCAGGTCGGGCATCTCGAACGTGATTGGCTCCATATAGGTATGTTCCGGCGCCAGCAGTGCCGTATTAGCCATATAGGTCCGGAGATGATCGGGAACGACCGCCTGCACCTTGGCGATGACATCGGTTGCCGCATGGGCGAGCGCCGGATCAGCCCAGGACTCGACAATCCGGGCGCCGAGCACCAGCGCTTCGATCTCCGATTCTTTGAACATCAAAGGCGGCATATCGAAGCCTTCGCGCAGCACATACCCGACCCCCGCCTCGCCCTCGATCGGCACCCCAGTCGCCATCAGATCGCGCACATCGCGGTAGATCGTGCGCTCGGACACTTCGAGCTCCTCACTCAGGTCAACCGCCCGCGTTAATCCCTTGCGGCGCATGATCTGGATAATCTCAAAAAGACGATCGGCACGGCGCATAAGCAGTCAAATCCATTTCACTTAGGATCAGTTCTCGCGCCAGATTAACACACTCCTGAACCCATGTTGTCAGGAGCCCGTCAGTCCTCCTGACAACGGGTTGTCAGGAGCGATGTTGCATAGTTGTTCCATCGCCAGCGGCCGCAAAAATAACCCGGCCAACGGCATTTTCGAACCACTTCAACAGGAATTTCCCAATGCAGACCACGCACAACATACCCAACATCAGACCCACAAGAGCCGGCGAATCCGTTGTCACAACGCTATGTATCCGGGCCCTGCAATCCATCGCCAGGACAGCCCGTCGGTGGAATAACCGCCGAAAGGTGAGTGCCATGCTCGATCTCAGTCCGCACCTGCTGAATGATATCGGCCTGAGTCGCACGGACGTTATCGATGCCATTGGTTCAGTCGGGTCGCAAGACCCGGTCGAAGTGTTAAACGCCCGCCGCGTCGCCCGTTGCGCGGAAATGACGGCGATGAGGGGTCACAAAAACTACCACAGGTGACATTAGGCAATGTGCCGAACAACCTTTGCCGCCACTATCAGTAGTCCTCCCGACACGGTTTTGTCGGGAGAACCATGACTCGTGTCAGACTAAATGCCCCTCAACCACATGCAAGTCGATATGTGTAGTACCGCCAGGTTCAGGTGCCAACGTTGATGGTGGGTATGTCGGAAAAGCGGTTTCTCCTGGCAGGCGCACACTCCTGTCAATTTCGCGGCGTGCCGCCAGCCCCAACGATCGCCTTCACATAAATATGCCACGTGGCATGACCAAGCACAGGCAAAACAACGATAATGCCGAGAAACGCCGGCAGCATCGCCAAGATGACTAGCATAGCCACAGCAATGCCCCAGGCGATCATCGCGGTGGGGCTCTTGTAGACCGTGTTGAAGCTGGTGATGATGGCCGAGATCACGTCGATATCGCGATCAATCAACAGCGGCATGGCTATGACTGTCGATGCAAACAGGACGAATGCCAACACCGCACCGATCACCGTACCAAAGGCCAGGAAACCGAGGCCCGACGATGTCGTGGCAACGGTCTCTACGAAGTCGATGAGGCTGGAAAAGGACCTTGATCCCAGAAATACCGCGAACAGAATCCTGGCGAGAAAGATCCAGACCCAGAAGATGCATAGGATCACGATGCCGATATAGACGAACTGTTGTTCGCGCTGACGAAAGATGACGAGGAGGATTTCGCTCCATTTGAGCGGCATCCCGGCGGCCCGGAGGCGGCTGACCTCATAGAGCCCGGCCGCGATGAACGGCCCGACGAGCGGGAAGCCGACGGCGACCGGGATCACCATCCAAGTCATCTCGAAAACGGTCATCGATGCCAGGATCAGAAGTCCTACGGCCGCACAGATCCCACCGAAGAACAGTCCGAATTGTGGGGCGGCAAGAAAATCAGCTACCCCTGCCCTGAACGCCGCCACGATGTCGCTGGCCGCAACCGGGCGGATCTCAGGCAGATACGATCCATGGGTCGCCGGTGATGGAATTTTGTCATTCATGTTATGCGCCCTGACATTATCGAAATCCTATGCGCCATAGTTAGTTCAACTAAACATACTCGGCCTGATCGGCCATGATCAAAATCAAGAAGGAAAGCGCGCATCAGCGAGGTTCGCCAGTAGATGCGGAATCAACTGGTTTTCGGGTTTTTTTAAGCTTGTCTAAGACCCTGTGATGTCGCGCTGACTTGGCTCTAAACTACCCCACAGCACCGCGCGTTCGAGCTTCTTGCCTGGTTCATGCACGCTTACCGGTTTGGCGACTTGGCGATATCTGCCCGTCGGTCTTTCCTCGACCGCTTGTCGTCATTGACGAGCCGATCACTGTCAGAGCGTCTGTCTCGGCCAGAACGCCGGTCCAGTTTTCCCCAGCTCATGCGGTGGCGCGTCTTCATCATACGTTCGAGTATGGCCTTGGCTTTTTCCTGCGCGGCCTGAGAGTACTTTTCCAGGGTAAATTCCACACCCAGCTCGCAGTCATTTTGCCACTTGACTTCGCAGTAGCGCAGCTCAGCATCATTATCGATCTTCACCCATATGACCGAAGGCATATCAACGGGGTCGTCCAACTCCAGTTTCGCGCCATCACCGGAGAGGTTAACGATATTGCAGCCACAAATTACACCGAGATCAGGATCAACAATTCGGGCGCGCATGAAACTTTGCCGCCGGGCACTGCCCCGTCTTTTCTGATCACGGTTTGGGGCGGTCGACATATTTGAGCCGAAATTGATTCAAACGAATTGACAAAATTTGGAAACTAGCCCATCTCGCCGCAGTTACTTGACCACAAAAGCATTAATGCAAAGTAACTCGACTCTGCATTAATGCCACGCCTCCGAGCTTGGCGCGGAGCGATTGTGCCAGTCGATAACCCGGCGAAAGTCCGGTATCTGACAAACCATTGACTTCTCCACCAAATTCCGCGTATCACCGCCCAGATTTCTAAGAGACGCCAAACGTCTTTCATCTGTCTTGCACATGGGAGCCGAGGAATTCCCAGGAGGCAAGAGGGACAACACCCGTCAGCGAGGTTCGCCCGCGGGTGCGTTTCGCGTTGGGTATTGGGACTTTGAAACGTGTTTGAGACACTTCAGGATCGCCTCGGCGGGATATTCGACAAGCTGACCGGACGCGGTGCGCTCTCCGAATCAGATGTCGATACGGCCATGCGCGAGGTGCGCCGTGCGCTCATCGAGGCCGATGTGGCGCTCGAAGTGGTGCGCGGCTTCGTCGCCAAAGTCAAGGAACGCGCCATTGGCCAGGAAGTCGTCAAGTCTGTCACCCCCGGTCAGATGGTTGTCAAGATTGTCAATGATGCGCTGGTCGAAACGCTGGGCTCAGAGACCGAGCCGCTAAACTTGAAGGCCGCCCCGCCGGTCCCGGTCCTCATGGTCGGCCTGCAAGGCTCAGGCAAAACCACGACAACCGCCAAGATCGCCAAGCGCCTCACCGAAAAGGACAAGAAGAAAGTCCTGATGGCTTCGCTCGATACCCGTCGCCCGGCCGCCCAGGAACAGTTACAAATATTGGGTGAGCAGATCAGCGTCGACACCCTGGAAATCGTCACGGGTGAAGACCCGGTAGCCATTACCAAGCGCGCCATGCGCGAGGCAAAGCGCGGCGGTTATGACGTGGTGATGCTCGATACCGCCGGTCGCCTACATATCGATGAAGAACTGATGGAAGAGACCGTTGCCGTCCGCGACGTCGCCAAGCCGCACGAGACCCTGCTGGTCGCCGATGCGCTGACCGGACAGGATGCGGTCAACCTCGCCAAGAGCTTCAATGAAAAGATCGGCGTCTCAGGCATCGTACTGACCCGGGTCGATGGCGATGGCCGCGGCGGTGCGGCCCTTTCCATGCGCGCCGTGACGGGTAAGCCGATCAAACTGATAGGCACCGGCGAAAAGCTCGAAGGCCTGGAGGACTTCCACCCAGGGCGCATCGCCTCGCGCATTCTCGGCATGGGCGACGTCGTTTCTCTGGTCGAAAAGGCCTCTCAGACAATTGATGCCGACAAGGCCCTCGACATCGCCAAGCGCATGAAAAAGGGTATGTTCGACCTCAACGACCTGGCCGAGCAGCTCAAACAGATGCAAAAGCTCGGCGGCATGACCGGCATCATGGGTATGCTGCCTGGTGTCGGCAAAATAAAGAAGCAGCTCGAGGGCGTCGACCTCGACAATCTGATCCTCAAGCGCCAGCTCGCCATCATCTCCTCGATGACGCCTAAAGAGCGCGCCAACCCGAAATTGCTCAATGCCTCGCGTAAGAAGCGCATCGCCCGCGGCTCAGGTTCCGAAGTCCAGGAAATCAACCGTCTGCTCAAGATGCACATCCAGATGGCCTCGATGATGAAAAAAATGGGCAAGGGCAAAGGCCTGTTCGGCAAGATGATGGGCGGCGGTATGCCCGACGCGGCCGAAATGGAAAGGATGCAGACTGAACTCGGCAATCTTGACCCGAATGCCCTGCCGCCGGAACTGCAGGACATTGCCCCGGGCAGTATGCCAAAGGGCCTGCCCGGTCTCGGCGGAGGTCTGCCGGGCCTCGGCGGCAAACCATTACCCGGTCTTGGCGACGGCCTGCCGCGTTTGCCTGGGAAAAAGAAACAACCAGTTTCTAGGACACGTAAAAAAGGAGTTTGAAGACCGATGTCAGTGAAAATCAGACTAGCCCGCGGAGGTTCGAAAAAGCGGCCCTTCTACCGGATTGTGGTGGCCGATATCCGCTCACCGCGCGATGGCCGCTTTATTGAGAAGGTTGGAACCTGGAATCCGATCCTACCTAAGGATTCGAATGAGCGCGTCACGCTCAATGAAGACCGCATCAAACATTGGCTAAGCGTAGGCGCCAAACCGACCGACCGCGTGCTACGCTTCCTCGACGACGCTGGCTTGGCCAAGCGCGAGGCTCGCAACAACCCGCAGAAGGCCCAGCCGGGCAAAAAGCGCCTAGAGCGTGAAGCCGCAGCAGCAGATGCCAAAAAGGCTGCCGAGGAAGCCGCCGCAACGGCCGAGGAAGCCGCTGCCGCGGAGGCACCGGCGGAAGAAGCACCTGCCGAGGATGCTGCTGCAGAAGAGAAAAAAGCCGCCAGCTAAGGCACTCGTCCCATGGTTTCGCGCGATAGACGCCGTGTCGTGCTGGGGATCATCACTGGGGCCCATGGCATTCGCGGCGAGGTAAGACTGAAGAGTTTCACCGAGGATCCAGCTGCGATTGCCGAGTATGGACCGCTGAGGACCAGCACCGGTGACAGGCTGGAAATTAAGGCGTTGAGGCCGGTCAAGAACGGATTCGTTGCCCAGATTGATGGTATCGTCGACCGCAACCAGGCCGAAGCGCTAAAGGGCATCGAACTGTTTCTCGAACGCGACAAGCTGCCGGACACGGAAGACGAAGAGTTTTACCATGCCGACCTGATCGGTCTTGTGGCCGTAACGGTGACGGGAGAACACGTCGGCAAGGTCATCGCGGTGCACGACTTCGGCGCGGGAGACCTGCTCGAAATCGACCGTGGCGGCGACAGCGAGTTGATCGCTTTTACCGCCAAGGTGGTGCCAACCGTGGATATCGCCGGCGGACGTATTGTGGTGGATGCCGAGGCTATGGCTCAGGAAGAAAAAGAAGACTAGTTATGGCTTTTTCCGCGAGTGTTCTTACCCTCTACCCGGACATGTTTCCCGGCCCCCTTGGCTTGTCGGTGTCTGGCGCCGCGCTCGAGAGCGGGAAATGGTCATTGGATGTGACCAACATCCGCGAACACGCGACCGACCGCCACCACACGGTGGATGACACGCCGGCCGGCGGCGGGCCCGGCATGGTTATGAAAGCCGATGTCCTTGCAGCGGCGATTGATGCTGTAGCATCGGCAAAAGACACAAGGCCAAGGCTGCTTATGAGTCCCCGCGGCCGCCAATTCGATCAGGCGATGGCCCATGACGTCGCAAACGGGCCCGGCGTGGTGATCGTTTGCGGGCGGTTTGAAGGAGTTGACGAGCGTGTCATTGCAGCGCGCGATTTAGAGGAAATCAGCATCGGAGACTATGTACTCTCTGGCGGCGAGCCTGCGGCAATCGTGCTCCTCGATGCTGTTGTAAGACTTCTGCCGGGTGTGATGGGCTGCGAGATGTCAGGAATCGAAGAAAGTTTCGAACGTGGCCTGCTCGAGCATCCGCAGTATACCCGTCCGCGCAAATTCGAGGGCCGTCAGATCCCCGAAATTCTGTTGTCGGGCGACCATGCCGCGATTGCCGAGTGGCGCCGCCGCCAGGCTGAAGCACTGACCGCCAAACGCAGGCCAGACCTTTTGACGCGCTCGACAACGGCAAAAAGCGCGGGAACTTAGGATTCGGAGCCGATTTTGCCGCCACGGAGATTGATTTTTTGACTTAGCGCGGGTAAAGACCCGCCATCTCATAAAGGATTAGACAGATGAACATCATTCAGCAGCTCGAGAATGAGCAAGCCGAACAGATCGCTGCGAAACGCCAGCTGCCTGATTTCGCCCCGGGCGACACTGTGGTCGTGGCCGTGCGCGTTACGGAGGGTTCGCGCTCGCGCATCCAGAATTTCGAAGGCGTCGTGATCGCCCGCAATGGCGCCGGTCTCAACGAAAGTTTCACCGTGCGCAAGATCTCCTACGGCGAAGGTGTGGAGCGCGTCTTTCCCGTCTATTCGCCGATCGTCGAGGGCGTGAAAGTCATGCGCCGCGGCAAAGTGCGCCGAGCCAAGCTTTATTACCTGCGTGGTCTCACCGGCAAACGCGCCCGTATTGCCGAGAAAAAGACCATCGTGCCGCAGACCGGCTCGGCTCCGGCGCCCGAGGATCAGTTGCCCGAAATCGTCGACGATATATCATTGATCGCCGGCATCGGCGACGAGATTGCGGAAAAGCTTGCCGCCGAAGGCGTCAAGAGCCTTGCGCAGATCGCCGAGTGGACGGCTGAGGACATCGAGGATTATACGGAAAAACTGAGCCTTGGCGATCGCATCAAGCGCGAAGAGTGGGTCGAGCAAGCCAAGGAACTGCTCGCGGGCGAGCCACCGCGCGCCAAGGTCGACCAAGAACAGGCCGAAGCGGCCAAGGAGACCGAGTGACGCTCGCACGCGGTCAAAACGCCGTATGGGGCCGGTCATAACCGGCCCTATTCTTTGCGACAGCTGTCAATTGCCAGCGTTCCCTGTAAAGACCCAATCCCTTTCGTACTTTGCTCGGCTTTGATCAGAAGATCCGTCCATCGGTCGGGTAAGCGTGCAGTTGAATCCTCAGATCAAGCCTGAGCAAATCAGTCTGAGATTGCTGTGATTGCTAGAGTGATACTACCTAATTCTTCCTCACCACGCCGATGATCGGCCCCATTGGCCGGCCCCAATCCGAGCGATTGAGCTCCGGCGCAAACAGACTCGAGATTGTGCCGTCAAAGAACAATGCGTTCGGCGTCTTGAGGTGATCGCGAAACAGGCTGGCGAATTCATGAAATGTCACGAAGTCCTCGGAAATCACAAAGATTGCCACTTGCCCGTCATCCTTTACACCGACCCCATTACGACGCTTACGCGAGGTTGAATTAACTAGAAAGCGTGCGTGTAGCTTGCCATTGATGACCAGCATCGGTCCGGACTGCGTAGCGATGCGCGGTCTAATACCGAGCTTTGCAAACTGTCCGGTCTCCATCACCCCAACCTTGCCCCTGGCCATGTAAAATATCCCGTTGGGCTTGAGGTGGAAGTTGCCGGGCCCGTTTCTGGTGTTTGCCGCCTTCAGCTGTTTGCCCGCTTCGACATATAGCCCGATCGGTGCCAGCTTGTCGTCATACATTCCTGCATTCATCGCAAAGGCCAGCTTCTGGCCGTTACTCGCCAACTGCCGGCGCAGCGCCCCAAAGGAACCGAACGGCGTCCCATTCTCTGCCTGCCAGAACAAGTCAATTCGGTCACGCTGCACATCGAACCGGCAAACAGTGTAGTTGTTGCTGCGAAAACGCAAAGGTGTGCATGCGCCCGTCTTGGCCGCCACGTCGGCAACCGCCAGCAATAGCCCGACCGCCCCCCACACTAGTCGTTTCGCAAGCGCTGGCATCACGAGCGCTGCGGTGGGGCAAATCGGAAGTGCCCCGTAATTCTGTAGGCGAATAACCGGTCCTCAAGCCGCGTGCCGAAACCGATATTGTGAATAACCAAAGGTCGCGACCGGTCCTTGTTGGCGCGATGGGTGACCAGCGCCATATGCGGAAGATTGCTCGGCAGCACCTGGGAGACAATATCACCGGCGCGATAGTCCTCACTTCGATCGCTAACTGGTAGGGCCGCATTCTGCCGCTCGAAGAACACGTTCAGATTGAGCACACGGCGATGATCGATGTTCCGGTCGGGACGTTTTAGGCCCCAGCGCTTGGGATAGCTGGCAAAGTTTCGCCGTATGTCCTCATGCACCAGTTCTTGCAGGTCAATCGCAAACGCCTCGCGGTATGCCCTGATGATCACGTCGCTGCACACACCCCGTTCGATCGGAACATCGCCCATCGGATAGCTCAGCGCGACATAGGCCGGGTCATAAATCGTTGTACGGCCGATCTGGGAGATTGCCGCAGCGATCAGCTTTAGCGCCCACGGTGTCACATCGGCGGACGGAAAATTGCCGGCTTGCGTCGCAGGAAACCGTAGTGCCGCCACACCCGCCGTCACCAAAAGCCCCGCAGCAATATTGCGCCGTGAAATCATCGCCAGACTTTCCAGTATGTGCCACATTTTTGCAGGGACATTGCGGCAGAACTGAGAGAAACGAAAACGCTAGAATGGGCACCGAAACGCAAATTGGGGGCTGACAAACCCTCCGGCAGTTACTATTTTCCGGGCAAAATCGACCACCTGCAGAGGCACACTAAACATGGCTGGCGCACGCACTCTTTACGACAAGATCTGGGACGACCATCTGGTTCATGAGGCAGATGACGGCACCTGCCTGCTATACATCGACCGCCATCTTGTACACGAGGTCACCAGCCCGCAAGCCTTTGAGGGCTTGCGCATGGCGAACCGCACGGTGCGTCATCCAGAGAAGACTCTTGCCGTAGTCGATCACAATGTGCCGACCACCGACCGGTCACACGGCATCGATGACCCCGAAGCCAAAGAACAGGTAGATGCACTTGCCCGCAACGCGGCCGAATTCGGCATCGATTATTTCAACGAGACCGACCGGCGTCAGGGCATTGTCCATATCATCGGCCCAGAGCAGGGTTTCACTTTGCCCGGCACCACAATCGTATGTGGTGACAGCCACACCTCGACCCATGGCGCCTTCGGCGCATTGGCGCACGGTATTGGCACATCGGAAGTGGAACATGTCCTGGCCACCCAAACGCTGATCCAGAAAAAAGCTAAGAACATGCGTGTCCAGGTCGATGGCAAACTGGCAACCGGCGCCACAGCCAAGGACATTATCCTCGCCATTATAGGCGAAATCGGCACCGCCGGCGGTACCGGTCACGTCATCGAGTATGTCGGTGAAGCATTCTCCGATCTTACCATGGAAGGCCGCATGACGGTCTGCAACATGTCTATCGAGGGCGGTGCCCGGGCCGGCATGGTGGCACCCGATCAGAAAACCTTTGATTATCTAAAGGAACGTCCGAGGACGCCAAAGGGCAGCGCTTGGGACGACGCCATGCGCTATTGGGAAACGCTTCGGTCCGACGACGGCTCACAGTTTGATTCCGAGGTCAAACTCGATGCTGCAGCACTGCCACCTATTGTAACCTGGGGCACCAGCCCAGAGGATGTTGTAT